>NZ_FMDK01001173.1 GCF_900091995.1 Streptomyces sp. MnatMP-M17 | reverse complement strand
GGAGGGGGCGGGAGCCAATCCGGCCAACGGCACGCCCGTACAGCTCTACGACTGCAACGGCTCCGCCGCGCAGCAGTGGGACGTCGCCTCCGACGGCTCGATCCGCGCGCTCGGCAAGTGCCTGGACGTGACGGGCAACAGCACGGCCAACGGCGCCCAGCTCCAGCTCTGGGACTGCGCCGGTACGCCGAACCAGAAGTGGACCGTCTCGGCGGCCCGTGACATCGTCAACACCCAGGCCGACAAGTGCATGGATGTGACGGGCAACACGTCCGCGAATGGCACCCGGCTCCAGATCTGGACCTGCACCGGAGCCGCGAACCAGAAGTGGACCGCGCCCTCGGGCGGCGGCAATCCGCCCGCGCCCAGCGGACCCATGGCGGTCGCACCGTACATCTACAACGGCTGGGGCAGCCCGCCGAACCCGACCACGGTCATGAACGCGACCGGCGTGAAGTGGTTCACCCTGGCGTTCGTGCTCAGCAACGGCTACTGCAATCCGCAGTGGGACGGCGGACGCCCGCTGACCGGCGGAGTGGACCAGCAGACCATCAACACCGTGCGCGGCGCGGGCGGCGACATCATCCCGTCCTTCGGCGGTTGGAGCGGCAACAAGCTGGAGAGCTCCTGCTCCAGCGCGGGTGAACTGGCCGCCGCGTACCAGAAGGTCATCAACGCGTACGGTCTCAAGGCCATCGACATCGACATCGAGGCCGCGGCGTACGACAGCCCCACCGTCCAGCAGCGCACCGTGGACGCGCTCAAGACCATCAAGGCCAACAACCCCGGTATCAAGGTGTACATCACCTTCGGTACCGGCCAGAACGGCCCCGACACCAGTCTGATCAACCGCGCTGCCGCCGCCGGTCTGACGGTGGACAGCTGGACGATCATGCCGTTCAACTTCGGAGGCGCGGGCCAGAACATGGGCACGCTCACCACCCGTGCCGCCGAGGGCCTGAAGAACGCGGTCAAGAACGCGTACGGATACAGCGACGACCAGACATACCGCAGCATCGGCATCTCGTCGATGAACGGCATCACCGACAACAGTGAGACGGTGACCGTCGCGGACTTCCGCACCATCCTCGCCTACGCACAGCAGCACCATCTCGCACGGCTGACCTTCTGGTCGGTCAACCGCGACCGGCCCTGCACCGGCGGCGGAGCCGACACCTGCTCCGGTGTCAGCCAGCAGGCGTGGGACTTCACCCGCGTCTTCGCTCAGTACACCGGCTGACGCCGGGCGAGGAGAACGAACAGATGAACACGCTCTCGTACGGTGGCGGCGCCATGCCGGGCCGCCGCCCGTACCGACGGCTGTCCCCGCTCACCCTGCTGCTGACCGTGGCAGCACTCTGTATGTCGCTGGTCGCCCTGCCTCAGCAGGAGGCCGCGGCGGGGACCGCCGTGGAGGGCGGTGTCACGGTGGGCGGTGCCGCTGCGGCGGCACCGCCCACCGGGTGGACCACCGTCATCAACAAGACGAGCGGC
>NZ_FMDK01000784.1 GCF_900091995.1 Streptomyces sp. MnatMP-M17 | reverse complement strand
CCGTTTGGGAGAGTACCCGCCACTCCGCTAGTGTCCGGGCCCCGTCCCGCCTTCGTGGCGGGCGGAGCGCACCGGACCGGATCTTGTGGAGTGTCGTGAGCAATACACAGGGCAGTCACCGCGCGGCACCCGGCGCGCGCCGTGACACCGAGACCAGCCGCACGGGTGAGATCAGCGACATTGACGAGACAGGCCGTACGGACGGGACCAGTCGTACCGACGAGGCCCGTCATGCCGTCGAGGAGCCTTGTGGCGGCGACAAGGAGCGGCGGCTCGGGGATCGTCCTGGCCGTCCCGGTCGTCCTGGCCGTCCCGATCGTCCTGGTCGGCGCCGCGGCGATCAGGAATCGCACTGGCCCGATCTGCGCCGGCTGCTGCCCCGGGCCCTCGTCGTCGCCTTCCTCGCCGGCGGCACCTCGGCCTTCCTCGTCGGCGACAAGGCCGTCGAGCTGAGCGTCGACGGCGTACCGCGCACCATGCACACCTTCGCCGGTGATGTGGCGGAGCTGCCGGCCGACGAGGGAGTGGCCGTCGGCGCGCACGACATCGTCGCGCCGGCGCCCGGCGCCGGTCTCGTCAGCGGCGACCAGGTCGTCGTCCGCCGCGGCAGGCCCGTACTCCTCACTCTCGACGGACACCGGCGCCAGGTCTGGACCACGGCCCGTACGGTCGACGGCGCACTGCGCCGGCTCGGGGTGCGCGCGGAGGGCGCGGCCCTCTCCGTTTCGCGCTCCTCCGCGATCTCGCGCCGGGGGCTCGCGCTGGACGTACGGACGGAACGGGCCGTGACCTTTGTGGCCGACGGCCGTGAGCGGACCGTCCGTACCAACGCGGCGACCGTGGACGAGGCGCTCACGGAGGCGGGCATCGCGCTGCACAAGGACGACACCACGTCCGTACCGCGCGACAGCTTCCCGCGCGACGGCCAGACCATCGGCGTACAGCGCATCACGTCCCGTGAGCAGGTGCGCGAGGAGGTCGTCCCGTACGACACCGTGCGCACCGAGGACGCCACTCTCTTCCGGGGCACGGAGGTCATCGACCAGCCGGGCCGGCCGGGACTGCGCCGGGTCACCTATGGTCTGCGCACGATCGACGGCATCCAGCAGGAGCCGCGCGTACTCCACGAAGAGGTGGTGCGCGCGCCGGTCACGCAGCGCGTCAGGGTCGGTACGAAGGAGCTGCCGACGTCGATGGCCGGAGTGGACGATCTGAACTGGAAAGGGCTCGCGGCCTGTGAGTCGAGCGGCCGGCCCAACGCGGTGGATCCGTCGGGCAAGTACGGAGGGCTCTACCAGTTCGACATCGCGACCTGGCGCTCCGTCGGCGGGCGAGGCCGCCCGCAGGACGCCACGCCGGAGGAGCAGACGTATCGCGCGAAGAAGCTGTACATGCAGCGGGGGGCGAGTCCGTGGCCGTACTGCGGCCGTAGGCTGACCGGGTGAGCACCACTGAGCCCGACGCCCGACATGCCCCGCGTGCGCCAGACGCCCTGGACGACGCAGAGGCCTCGGCCGTCAGCACCACCGGCACCTCCGACGCCTCTGATGCCTCCTCCGGCGCCTCCGACGCCCTTCTCGGGCCCGCGGACATCCGCGAGCTGGCCGCGGCCCTGGGCGTACGTCCCACGAAACAGCGCGGGCAGAACTTCGTCATCGACGCCAACACCGTCCGCAGGATCGTCCGTACCGCTGATGTGCGCCCGGACGACATCGTCGTGGAGGTCGGTCCCGGGCTCGGCTCGCTGACGCTGGCGCTGCTGGAGGCGGCGGACCGCGTGATCGCCGTGGAGATCGACGACGTCCTGGCCGCCGCCCTGCCCGCCACGATCGAGGCCAGGATGCCCGCGCGCGCCGGGCGCTTCTCGCTGGTGCACTCGGACGCGCTGCGCGTGACGGAGCTGCCGGGCCCGGCGCCGACCGCGCTGGTCGCGAACCTCCCGTACAACGTCGCCGTACCGGTCCTGCTGCACATGCTGGAACGCTTCCCCACCATCGAGCGGACGCTGGTGATGGTCCAGTCCGAGGTCGCCGACCGGCTGGCCGCCGCGCCGGGGAACAAGGTGTACGGAGTGCCGTCGGTGAAGGCCAACTGGTACGCGGAGGTCAGACGGGCCGGCGCGATCGGCCGTACGGTCTTCTGGCCCGCGCCCAATGTGGACTCCGGGCTGGTCTCGCTGGTGCGCCGGGCGGAGCCGGTGAGGACGACGGCCTCCAGGGCTGAGGTCTTCGCGGTCGTGGACGCGGCCTTCGCGCAGCGCCGCAAGACCCTGCGGGCCGCGCTCGCGGGATGGGCGGGCTCGGCTCCGGCGGCGGAGGCGGCCCTGGTAGAGGCGGGGGTCTCGCCGCAGGCGCGCGGTGAGGCACTGACGGTGGAAGAGTTCGCGCGGATCGCGGAATCGAAGACCGCGGGGTCGAAGACCGTGGGATCGAAGACCGCGGGGTCGAAGGGGGCGGGCGCGTGAGCGTCGAGGGACAGACACAGGTACGCGTACGGGACCGGGCGGCGGTACGCGTACGGGTACCGGCCAAGGTCAACGCGCAGCTGGCGGTGGGCGCCGCCCGTCCCGACGGCTTCCACGACCTGGCGAATGTCTTTCTGGCGGTGGGCCTCTACGACGAGATCACCGTGACGCAGGCGGACGAACTGCGCGTCACCTGCTCGGGTCCGGACGCGGACCAGGTTCCGCTGGACACCACGAACCTCGCGGCGCGGGCGGCTCTCGCGCTGGCGGAACGGCACGGCATCGAACCGCGCGTCCATATCCATATCGCCAAGGACATCCCGGTCGCGGGCGGGATGGCGGGCGGCAGCGCGGACGGCGCGGGCGCCCTGCTGGCCTGTGACACGCTCTGGTCGCTCGGCTCCTCGCGCGACGAGCTGCTGGCGATCTGCGCCGAACTGGGCAGCGATGTGCCGTTCAGCCTGATCGGCGGCGCGGCGCTGGGCACCGGCCGGGGCGAGCGGCTCACGCCTCTCGGTGTCGGCGGTGTCTTCCACTGGGTGTTCGCGGTCGCCGACGGCGGACTGTCGACGCCGACGGTGTTCCGCGAGTTCGACCGGCTGGCCGAGGGCACGGACGTACCGGTCCCGCTCGCCGATCCCGCGCTGCTGGAGGCCCTGCGTACGGGCGACACCGCCGCGCTCGCGGGCGCCCTGGCCAACGACCTCCAGCCCGCGGCCCTGGCCCTCCGCCCATCCCTGACGGACACCCTGACGGCGGGCACGCAGGCCGGCGCCCTGGCCGCACTGGTCTCCGGCTCGGGCCCGACGACGGCGTTCCTGGCCAAGGACCCGGCGTCGGCGGCCCGCATCGCGGAAGCACTCCTCGCCTCGGGCACCTGCCGTACAGCCCGAGTCGCCCCGGCCCCGGCCCCGGGCGCGACGGTGGTGGAGCACACGGGTCCGTGACCACTGGGCCCGTACCACTGGGTACATGAAGGAGGCCCCTCGGGCAGAACCGGGGGCCTCCGTCAGATGCGGCGCGATTGAGCAGCGCCCACCAGGAACATCCGCCAAGCCGCGGGCCCGAAGTGCAGGGACGGCCGGGTCCGGTCCTTGGTGTCTCTTACGGCACGGCCGCCGTCGGCTGTCAGAGCCACCTCGACGCAGTTGTTGTTCTGGCCCGAGTAGGACGATGTCCGGTAGGGGCCTACAACTTCACGTGTCACGACGCTCCTTCCTTGCTGCTTCGCAGGACACGCCGGACGAGCCGGGCGCTCGCATCCGGCGACAGGGCTTCCGATCGTAGTTGGTCGAACACGTGGGCGTAAGCCGTCAGGTCGTCAGCAGCCTCAAGGACAGAGGCTCCCCGCAGATTGTCAATGGCGACCGCCTCAACGGTGGGCTGGCCGTCGAAAGAGAACGAGGAGAACGGATAGGTGATCCCTGCCTTCACTCCCGCTGACACAGGGAGTACCTGAAAGGAGACATTCCCCCGCTTCCCCATCTTGAGGAGATGCTCCAACTGCTCCCGGTGCACCGCGCCCGGAACCAGCGGGAGTGTCACAACCGGCTCCCAGACGATGGCCGCGTAGCTGGTACCGCCTTCCGCGATCTTGGCTTGCCGCTCCTCTCGTACCTTGACGAACTGGGCCACCACGTCGGGCGGGAAGCGGTTGGGCCCCACTGCGGAGGTCTGCTCTGCGTACGCCGCCGTCTGCAGAAGCCCAGGGACCAGTACCGTCTGCCACTCGCGGATGAAGGTGGCGTCGTCCTCCAGGGAGATGTGGTTGCGGTAACCCTCCGACAGCTCTGGAAAGTTGAGCCACCAGCCGCGATGGCCGGAGTTCTTCGCCAGCCACACCAGGTGGCCCCGCTCGGTCTCGTCCGTGACCCCGTACCGGTCCAGCAGCAGAAGAACTTCCGCGGGCTTGGCCGTGGTGATGCCGTCTTCCATGCGGCTGATCTTGGATCTCGACCCGTGGATGAACTCCGCTGCCTGCGACTGGTCGAACCCCGCGCCGATCCTGTGCCGCTGCATCCTGTGGCCGAAACGTCTACTGTGCACAGTCGGCTTACCACCTGCGGGCATCGTGTCGCCTTCCTCTCTTTCTCGCCCCAAGTCTGCATGTCTGAAGGCTTCGTGGGGCCGCGTCACACGATAGAGGTAATGATGCACGCGTGCATCAGATGCGGGTTGTGGAAGTTGTTCATCTCGCTCTAGCCTCAGGGGACGCACCGTTGGCGTCCCGCTACACGGTGTGACAACGACCGTGCGTCAGCTTGGGGGTACGTCATGCCCGCAGCCCTTACGGCGGAGCCGCTCCGCGACACCTTCCGTGTTCCGAAACGCAAGAGATATGTGCCGGCCGTACGGGCGCGGGTCAGAACGACCTTGGTGAAGTGGGGGTTCGACCACCTCGTCGCGGACGTCGAGCTGGCCGCCTGCGAGCTCGTCGCCAACGCCGTCGTCCACTGTCGCGTGACCCTCGCCCGGATCGAAGTCACCGTCCAAGTCGACGGCGACGAACTGCTGTTGGAGGTGGTCGACCCCGACCGGCACAGACGGCCGCTTCTGCGGGCGGGTTGTACCGAGGATGAGGAGGGCGGGCGTGGTCTGCTTCTCGTGGCGGCGCTGTCCGCCGAGTGGGGGTGCAGGGAACTGGAGCACGGCAAGTGTGTGTGGGCACGATTCCCGGTGGTGGCGCCGGATGGGGTGTTCCGGTCGGCGGAGCCGGGGCCGGGGCCGGGCGGGGAAGGCCGGGGCGCATGGACGGGCTGACGTTCGGGATGGTCGTCTACGACCGCGCGTACGAGATGCCCGGACGGGTCACCGGCTTCGCGGGGAACCTGGTCCGCTTGGCGCGCCCCACCGGACTGACCTGGTCCGCACGCCGAACCTCCGTACGGCCCGCGACCGCCTGGGAGATGCGGCAACTCACCGCCCTGGCCAGACTCCGTGGCCAACGCCGTCCCTTGGTAAGGCGATTCACCGTATGTGAGACCTGCCAAGGCAACCGACTGCTCCGCGCCCTGCACCACGGCAGAGCCGTACTCATCCCGTGCGGGTCGTGCCAGGCAACCGGCCGAACCCTGCTCCCGTAACACTTGGCCCCCGGCGACACCGCTGCGGCGGGCTGGGCGGGAGGACAACCGTGGATCCGGAGGCGTACGGGCCGAGGCCGGGGGTAATCCCCCGTACCGGGAACTTCCCCATGTCTTTATGTCTCTCTGCTGACACCATGGACACATGCGGACGAGCTTTGGTCAAGCACTGGCAAAGCCCCTACAGCGCCGCAGGTCAGGAAGAGTGTTCCCCGCGCAGGCGGGGTGTTCCGCGTCGCGTTCACCGACGGGGAGCCGCCGCCGGGTGTTCCCCGCGCACGCGGGGGTGTTTTGGCGATCCAGTGCGACATGGCTTCCCCCAGGGCGTGTTCCTCGCGTCGGCGGAGGTGTCAAGTCCTTCTGTTCAGTCCCTCAGCTGCTGAAAGAAGCTGCGCCCGGAATTCCGTGAACGATCTTGAGCTTGGTGTAATGCCAGGGTGATGCTGACCGCCGGGAATCGGCGTGGCTCGGTGTGCGGGCGAGGACGGGGAGAAAGATGGCGGCAGCGGAGCTTCGGGGTGCCGTGAAGGGGGCAGCGCGGTTGGACTGGGAGCTGATGCCCCTGGAAGGCGTCGGGCCGTTGTGTTTCGGCATGCAGATCGCTGAGGTCGCCGCAGTGCTGCCGGGCACGACCGAGCTGCGTAGGTTCCAGGCCGACCCCGCGTTTCGGGAGATCGTCGGCGTAGAGTTCGGCACGGAACGTGTGGAGCCTGTCGTGTACGCCTACTTTATCGACGGCCGGCTGTTCTGCGTCGCGGTCGACGCGGTCCACGGACCCCAGGTGACGCTCTGGGGACGGGAGTGGACTGCCTGCGTCCCAGCCGATGTGGAGCGGTTCCTTTTGCAGGCTGACGGGTGTGGGGTGCTCGACCTGTCCTACGGACCGCGGGGGAATCCTGGAGTAAACGGGCTCGGCCTGGTGGTGAGGGTGCAGGAGGTCGCCGGTGGCCTGGTGACCCGGCCAGTCATGGTGGGCCGGACCTGGGCCGAACGGTGCACCGACGACTGGGAAGGCGCGATCCCGGAGTGTGAATGGGTGGGTCGGGTGTGGCCTCATGCACGTGAAATGGGATCCTGGCCCCCATCCGGCCACGAGGCATATTGGGGCGGCTGGCAACCACCTTTGTAGCCCGGCCTTTTCCTGCGGCGATATTCCGGCGCATGCGGCGTTCCGTGAAATTTGACCTGCGGATTTACGGGAATTCGGTCGTAGCTCAGAGATCCTCACCACCACGAGCGGGACGGGACCGCCCCGGCGTCCAGAAGGTCGGTCCTGGGGGACGGACTGACAGCAAGCGCACGACTTTGCGTGGTGGCCTGGAGAGCCTGCGTGATCAACCGTCCTGGAGAGTCGGCCCCGAAGCCGGCTCCGTGGAGAACCATCGGCCACCGCCGAGTCTGTGCTTCTCGACCTGGATCTGATAGGTCACCGAGCAGGTTTCGCTGGCCGAAGGTGCATTGGTCGGGGAGGTATCCGGTCGAAGACCGACAGGTTCCAGACGAACCGGTGGGTCAACAACACGGCGAGGGCAGTCAGTTCCTGGCGCTGCAGAAACAGGCGGCCCCAGGCGCTGGTCGCGCTGCTTCCGCCCGGGAGTCGGCGAGGGCGTCCGGGGCAGCGGTGTTCCCCGCGCGCGCCGGGGTGCGCGGGGTGCCGGCCGGGGGCGGGGGGAGTCAGGCCACCGTGGTGCGGGGGCGGGGTACGTGCGCGCTTTCCTTGGGGAGCAGGTTCTCGGCCTGCTCCATGAGGGCGGGATCGTCCAGTGTGAAGCGGCCGACGTGCAGTCGGTCGTGTCCGTACATCGGCTGTTTCAGCTCGGTGGTGCGGTCCAACTCCAGTGACCAGGACGCCGCGTGGAACTCCAGGGTGCGAGGCTTGGGCACGCTGCGTCCGCTCCAGCCGACACAGATCAGCCAGCAGGCCTCGGCGAAGGCGCTGCCGCCGGAAGAGCCGTACACGCGCGTGGGCTGATGCCGGGCGGCGATGTCCATGAGCGCCACGTCCGGCAGTTGTGGCACTGGCAGTCGGCCGATGACCGCGGTCTGCCCGAAGTCCCCGGTGGTCGCGTACGCGATGACGTCGTACCGGTCCGGCCATGTGTGCAGCAGCGGCAGCACGGTCACCCTGCTCTCGCCCCTCAAGGTTCTTGCCACGTTCCTCTTTCCCTGTCGGACGGGTACGCCACGCTCGGGTCAACTTCGAGCGGAGCGGCCCGCGTTCTTGCTCAGGCTGTGCAGCCGCCGTTGTCGCCGCAGCCGGTCGGCGGATTGGAGCCGCCGCCGTCTCCGTCTTCGATATCGGTGTTGTCCTCGTCTCCCTGGACAACCGCCTGACGCTGTGGGTGGATGTTGGTCATGTGCCATGCCCTTCTTCTTGACGGGGCGGTGCATGGACCCGCTTCGGCCGCTGTCCTGCCAGGGAATGGGCGGTCGGAGCGGGGATCAGTGGGGGGTCAGTAGGTCCGTGCGCGAGCTGTGGGTAAGCAGCGGCGGCAGGCGCAGGGCGGGAATTCGAGCGACTCCGGAAGGCGCTCGGGATCGCCTGCGGGCACGGTGACCGTGGGCCGCACCGTCCGTCTCTGTCCCGTCGCGGTCGCGCGGTACACCTTGATCGTCATCACTGGATTTCCCTGCCGGTGAGGTGCTCCGGTTGCTCCGGTTTCACGACGCTAGGGGGCTCCGAGCGGGCACCACTACAGATGTGCAGATGTGTGCATGGCTATCTTGCTGCCGTGTAGGGCTGGCTCATGCCCTTGACGTCACGGTTGAGATGGTCAGTTGTGGTGCACACAGATGCACAAATCGTGACCGGAGGTGGCCATGTCGTTACTGTTCATCGGAATCGATCCCGAGACCGGCGACAAGCAGAGCCCCACTGTGTGGGTCGACCTCGACGCACAAGAACTCGTCCTGCAAGGATGGAAGCCCAGCGCCGATCTCGAAGCCGAGTGCGCGGCGACCGAGGTTCCTGGGCATGGGAAAGGGATCCCGGACGGAGAGGCAGTGATTCGAATTCCCGCCAGGATGGTGCACATGATCAGGGAGGCGTGCAATGCGGTCGAGCGTGCCGACGTTCGATGAGCTGATCTCCAGGTGCACGCGTTCCGCTGTGCACCTGGAGATGCGTGACTCCTACGCGGTGGAGTACGAGGAGGGGCCGTTCGCGGACTGGCGCGCGGGCGTTCGCCTCGATCCGGCCGACAAGGCGTCCTGGTGGCGGCCCTGGCTCGACCTCATCTCCGGGACGGTGGCGCGCGGTGTTGTCGTCCGTCGGGCCCGGATCGTGTCGGAGCCTGTCAGCGAATACATTCGCTACGAGCACTCCGGTACGTTCACCAACGTGGCCGCCGGTGAACAGGTCCGGTGGCTGCCTCGTCGTCAGGCCTCGGACATCGCTCTGCCCGGCAATGATTTCTGGCTCTTCGACGACCGATGGATCCGCTGGAATCACTTCGCGGGCGACGGCTCCTCCATGGGCGGGGAGATCTCGGACGATCCGGCCGCCGCGAAGCTCTGTGCCGAGGCGTTCGAGGCGGTCTGGGCGCGCGGTGTCCCGCACGATCAGTACGAGATCCACTGACAGGAAGCACCGGTAAATCCGTACATGCCCAGCTCCCCGTCGTCGTCCGCCCAGGCTGCCCGTGAAACGGTCGCTCGGCGGCTCGGTGATCTGCGGAAGGGAGCTGGGCTGACCGTCACCGAGCTTGCTGACCGGTGCGGCTGGCATCACGCGAAGACATCTCGCATCGAGAACGCCCGCACCGCGCCTTCCGCCAAGGACATACGTCTCTGGTGCCGGGCGTGCGGTGCCGACGACCAGGCGGGCGATCTCATCGCGCAGTCGCTCAGTGCGGAGTCGATGTACCGGGAGTGGCGTCTTCAGGTGCGGGGCGGGCTGAAGCGGTTGCAGGAAAGCGGGGTGCGGTTCTTCCAGGAGACCGAGCTCTTCCGCGTGTACTCGTCCACTATGGTGCCCGGCTTGCTCCAGACCGAGGGATACGCGGCGGCACTGCTGACCGCCATCGCGGATTTCCGGCAGATCCCGGTGAACGACGGGCCCGAGGCGGCGACGGCCCGGGTCGAGCGCTCCCGTGTCATCCATGAACCCGGACACCGGTTTGCCTTTCTTGTCGAAGAGGCGGTGCTGTATTACCAGCTCGGGGACGCGCAGGCCATGGCCGCCCAGCTTGGCCATCTGCTGACCGCAGGAGCCTTGCCGGCTGTTTCATTGGGAATAATTCCGATGGCTCTACGTGAGCGCGGGACGTGGCCGCGTGAGACGTTCCACGTATACGACGACACACTCGTCTCCGTCGAGTTGGCATCGGCGCGGCTACGCATCACGCAGCCCAGCGAGGTCGCCGTCTATCTGAAGGCGTTCGAGGAGCTGCGGGGCATGGCCGTGTACGGGGGCGATGCCCGCGCGCTGATCGTCAAGGCCATCGACGCGCTCGGCTGACAGAAGCGCCCGCAGGGGTCGTTCCTGCCCGGTGCGCGGACGGCCCGTCGGGGTGTCCGTGGTGGCGACTACGCTGGGACGGCGATCGATCCCCCCTGGTACAGGAGAAAAATGGCCGTCAATCTGGTCAATGTCGAGGCAGTCACCAAGGTGTACGGCACCCGTGCGCTGCTCGACGGTGTCTCTCTCGGCGTCTCCGAGGGAGACCGGATCGGCGTCGTGGGGCGCAACGGCGACGGTAAGACGACCCTGATCAGGGTGCTGAGCCGGCTGGAGGAGACCGACACCGGCCGCGTCACGCACAGTGGCGGGCTGCGGCTCGGAGTGCTCACCCAGCACGATTCGCTCGATCCCGGGGCCACGGTCCGGCACGAGGTGATCGGTGATCTCGCCGACCACGAGTGGGCGGGCAACGCGAAGATCCGCGATGTGCTCACCGGGCTCTTCGGCGGGCTCGACCTGCCCGGCTTCCCGCAGGGCCTCGACACCGTCATCGCGCCGCTCTCCGGTGGCGAGCGGCGCCGGATCGCGCTCGCCAAGCTGCTCATCGGCGAGCCGGACCTGATCGTGCTGGACGAGCCCACCAACCATCTCGACGTCGAGGGCATCGCCTGGCTCGCCCAGCATCTGCGGACCCGGCGCTCCGCGCTCGTCTGTGTCACGCACGACCGGTGGTTCCTGGACCAGGTCTGTACGCGGATGTGGGACGTCCAGCGCGGCGCGGTGCACGAGTACGAGGGCGGCTACTCCGACTATGTCTTCGCCCGCGCCGAGCGCGAGCGCATCGCGGCGACGGAGGAGGTCAAGCGGCAGAACCTGGTCCGCAAGGAGCTGGCCTGGCTGCGGCGCGGCGCTCCCGCCCGTACGTCCAAGCCCCGCTTCCGCGTCGAGGCGGCCAACGAGCTGATCGCGGACGTACCGCCGCCGCGGGACACCTCGGAGCTGATGAAGTTCGCCAACGCGCGGCTCGGCCGGACGGTCTTCGACCTGGAGGACGTGACGGTCCAGGCGGGCCCGAAGGTGCTGCTCGACCATCTCACCTGGCAGCTCGGTCCCGGCGACCGGATCGGGCTGGTCGGCGTGAACGGCGCGGGCAAGACCTCGCTGCTGCGCGCGCTCGCCGAGGCCGCCCGCAGCCAGGGCGATGTCCAGCCGGTCGGCGGGAAGATCGTGGTCGGCAGGACCGTCAGGCTCGCGTATCTCTCCCAGGAGGTCACCGAGCTCGATCCGGCGCTGCGGGTGCTGGAGGCGGTCCAGCGGGTACGGGACCGGGTCGATCTCGGCAAGGGCCGGGAGATGACCGCGGGCCAGCTCTGCGAGCAGTTCGGCTTCACCAAGGAGAAGCAGTGGACGCCGGTCGGCGATCTCTCCGGCGGTGAGCGGCGCAGGCTCCAGCTGCTGCGGCTGCTGATGGACGAGCCGAACGTCCTCTTCCTCGACGAGCCCACCAACGATCTCGACATCGAGACGCTCAACCAGCTGGAGGATCTGCTCGACGGCTGGCCCGGATCGATGGTGGTCATCTCGCACGACCGGTTCTTCATCGAGCGCACCACGGACAAGGTGATGGCGCTGCTCGGCGACGCGGCGCTGCGGATGCTGCCGCGCGGGATCGACGAGTATCTGGAACGGCGGCGCAGGCTGGTCGAGTCGACGGCGTCGAAGCCCGCGGCGCCGAAGTCCGCGGCGAGCGCCGCTCCCTCGGCCGCGACCACCGCCTCATCCACCGTCACCGCCGCCGAGGAGCGGCCCGCGGCGGCCGTGTCGGCGAAGG
>NZ_FMDK01000226.1 GCF_900091995.1 Streptomyces sp. MnatMP-M17 | reverse complement strand
CGCGATGCCGTGCTCGCCGAGCTTGCGGCGGCCCGCGGGAGTGATCCACTCCGTGGTCCACGGCGGATCGAGCTCCGTTCTGATCTCCACCCGCGCGAATCCGGCCGCCCGCAGCCGCGACGCCACATCGGCGCGCATCTCCGCCATCGCAGGGCAGCCCGAGTAGGTCGGCGTCAGGCTCGCGACGACCGTGCCGTCGGCCGTGACCTCGACACTTCGCAGAACACCCAGATCGGCGAGCGTCAGCATGGGCAGCTCGGGATCCGGGACGCACTCGGCGACCCGCCGCGCCCGCTGCGCCGTGAGAGAGGTGAGGGAGGAGTGCGCGGCGGTCACCATGTCGCCTCCGGATGGGCACGCGCCACACTCTGCAACTCCGCCAGCAGCGGCGCCAGATGGACGGTGTGGTCGCCGTCCCGGCCGCTGCCGGCCAGGGCGCCGCTGTCGGGAAGCGCCAGCCCGGCGGCGTCGAGGACCTGGCCGAGCACCTCCGTCACCTCGTCCCGTACGGACACCGCTTCGATACCGAACCCCGGTTCGGTGGCGAGGAGTTCACCGAGGTACGGCGCGGCCTCACGCAGCGCCGTGACCATACGGCGGTGCGATTCCTCCGTCCCGTCACCCAGCCGCAGCGTCCAGTCGGCGGCGAACTGGCGGTGGTAGGCGAGTTCGTTGACGCCCTTGGCCGCGACGGCCGCCAGCACCGGATCCTTCGCCGCTGTCGCGAGCCGTCCGAACACCGCCAGCCGCCAGCAGGACAGTACGAGCAGCCGCACGGTAGAGAAGGCGAAGTCACCGTTGGGCAGTTCGGCGAGTCGTACGTTGCGGAAGTCGCCGGCGTCCCGGAAGTAGGCGTACGCGTCCTCGTCGCGTCCGGTGCCGTCCACCTGTCCCGCCCGTGCGTAGAGCAGCCGGGCCTGGCCGAGCAGATCGAGCCCGATATTGGCCAGGGCCACCTCCTCCTCCAACTCCGGCGCGCGTGTGCACCACTCCGCGAGGCGCTGTGCGCCGACCAGGGCGTCGTCGGCGAGGGCGAGACACTGCGCGGTCAGCTCCCGTGCGTCGACACCGTCCGGCACGGTCGTGTCCACACCGTGCAGCGGATCCTCGAATCCGGTGCCGAACGCCCAGCGGGCATCGTCGTCATGTCCCTCGGCCAGGGAGAGATAGACATGATCGTCGCTCATGTCCGGCTCCTGGATGCGCTCATGCCCGGCTCCTAGATATGGGGGACATCATCGGGGATGTCGTAGAAGGTGGGATGGCGGTAGACCTTGTCCGCGCTCGGCGCGAAGAAGGGATCCTTCTCGTCGCGAGTGGAGGCCGCGATGTGCTGCGAGCGGACGACCCAGATACTGACGCCCTCGTTGCGGCGGGTGTACAGATCACGGGCGTGGGTGAGCGCCATGGCGTCGTCGGCGGCGTGCAGCGAGCCGACATGGACATGGTTGAGACCGCGCTTGCCCCGTACGAACACCTCGTACAGCGGCCATTCCCTCGTGGTCTCCGCCGTGCCGCTCGTGCTCTGCGCCGTATTTTCCTCGGTGCCGCTCATGCCGCCGCCTCTTCCTCGCTCCGGGCGGCCCGCCTGGCCGCGTGGGCGGTCGCCGCCGCACGGACCCAGGCGCCCTCCTCGTGTGCCGTCCGCCGCCGTGCGACACGTTCGCTGTTGCACGGTCCGTCGCCGCGGATCACCCGCTGGAGCTCGGACCAGTCGGGAGTGCCGAAGTCATGGCGCCCGCGCTCCTCGTTCCAGCGCAGCTCCGGGTCGGGGAGTGTGACACCGAGCTTCTCGGCCTGCGGCACGGTCATGTCGACGAACCGCTGACGCAGCTCGTCATTGCTGTGCCGCTTGATCTTCCAGGCCATCGAGGCCGCGGAGTTGGGCGAGTCGCCGTCGGGCGGCCCGAACATCATCAGCGACGGCCACCACCAGCGGTCGACCGCGTCCTGAACCATCGCGCGCTGGGCGTCCGTACCGCGCATCATCGTCATCAGCAGCTCGTAGCCCTGCCGCTGATGGAAGGACTCCTCCTTGCAGATCCGCACCATGGCGCGTGCGTAGGGACCGTACGAACTGCGGCACAGCGGAACCTGGTTGCAGATCGCCGCGCCGTCCACGAACCAGCCGATCACTCCGACATCGGCGAAGCTGGGCGTCGGATAGTTGAAGATCGAGGAGTACTTCTGGCGCCCTTCGATCAGCCGCTCGGTCAGATCCGCGCGGTCGGCTCCCAGCGTCTCGGCCGCGGAGTACAGATAGAGGCCGTGTCCCGCCTCGTCCTGGACCTTGGCGAAGAGGATGGCCTTACGGCGCAGCGACGGAGCCCGGGTGATCCACTCGCCCTCCGGCTGCATGCCGATGATCTCCGAGTGCGCGTGCTGTGCGATCTGCCTGATCAGCGTCTTGCGATAGCCGTCGGGCATCCAGTCGCGCGGTTCGATCCGCTGATCCCGCTCGATGGTCGCGTCGAAATGCGCCTGGAGGCGCGGCTCGGCCGGACCGGTGACGGTGGTGACGGACGAGGCGGCGACGGACGAGGCGGAGTCTGTCGTGGTCATCGATACCAGCTTCCCAACCGACCGTTCGTTCGGTATGTAGTGAAATGAGTCTACTGCGCACGTACAAGCCCCGCCAAGAGGGACGCAGGCCTGGACGTCAGGATGGGGCACGAGCCCGGTCAAGGGTGGCGCAAGCCCGGTCAGGAGTGGCAGAGCCGCTCACACCCGCTCCACGAGCATGGCCACGCCCTGGCCGACGCCCACGCACAGAGTGGCCAGGCCCCGGCGGGCGTCCTCCCGCTCCAGCCGTCCGAGCAGAGTGAGCAGGATACGGGCGCCGGAGCAGCCGAGCGGATGGCCCAGCGCGATGGCGCCGCCATCCGCGTTGACCCGCTCCTCGTCCAGCTTCAGCCGCCGTATGACGGCGAGAGCCTGTGCGGCGAAGGCCTCGTTCAGCTCGACCGCGCCCAGCTCGCCGGTCTCCCAGCCGGCGCGGGCGAGGGCCTTCTCCGTGGCGGGCACCGGGCCGAGACCCATGAGATTGGCCTGGACGCCCGCCGACGCGGAGGTGACGATCCGGGCGCGAGGAGTGAGTCCGTACCGCTCGACGGCTGCCGCGCTCGCCACGACCAGCGCCGCCGCGCCGTCGGAGAGCGGTGAGGAGGAGCCCGCGGTGACGATGCCGTCCTCGCGGAAGAGCGTACGCAGCGCGGCGAGCTTCTCCGGTGTCGTACCGGGACGCGGGCCCTCGTCGGCGGTCACCTCGCCGCCCCTGACGGGAACCGGCACGATCTCGCGGCCGAAGCGGCCCGCCTCCTGGGCGGCGACGGCCCGCCGGTGGCTGCGCAGCGCGAAGGCGTCGGACTCGGCGCGCGTGATGCCGTCCAGGGCCGCCACCTCCTCCGCGGTCTCGCCCATCGACAAGGTCACCTTCACCGTGTCGGGCCCGGCGCCGGCGGGCACGGCACGGTCGGCGGCGGTGAAGCGCGGATTGGTGAAGCGCCAGCCCAGCGAGGTGTCGTGCGTCTCGCCCGGCTTGGCCCACGGTGTGCCGGGCTTCGCCATCACCCACGGAGCACGGGTCATCGACTCGACACCGCCCGCGACGATCAGCTCGGCCTCACCCGAGCGGATCGTCTGCGCGGCGGAGGCGACGGCGGTCAGGCCCGAGGCGCAGAGCCGGTTGACGGTGTAACCGGGCACGGTGTGCGGCAGCCCGGCCAGCAGGACGGCCATCCTCGCCACATCGCGGTTGTCCTCACCGGCCTGGTTGGCGGCGCCGAGGATCACCTCGTCCACGGCCTCGCCCGGAATCCCGGAGCGCAGGACGGCCTCACCGACCACCAGGGCCGCCAGATCGTCGGGCCGTACGGTGGCCAGGGCGCCGCCGTAGCGGCCCTGCGGGGTGCGGGCCCCGTCGATCAGATAGACCTCGTCGGACATCGATGCGCTCCTCGGCGGTCGGGTGGGCGGCAGGGCGGCCGGATGGCCGGATGGCCGGAGCCGCTGGTTGACAGGCGATTGGTTGACAGGCGATGGCGATGCTTGATTTCTTGACCAGGCCGACGCTAACCGAATGGTCGGTCGGCAGACAAGGTGGTGGAAACCGTGACGCAGGTCACTTGAGGCCGGTCGCTGAGGCCGGCCGCGCGCGGTGCGCTCCGCGCCGTGTCAGGGCAGCAGCGTCGCCGCGAGCATCTGGGCGAGCCACTGGCGGTACTCGGGCGCGGTCCAGCCGCGCTCGCGGGTCAGGCGTTCATGGACCTGAGGAGAGGTCAGCAGCCAGCAGGAGTCGGCCGCCCGGACCGGATCCAGACCGGGACGGAGCATCCCGGCCGTCGCGAGGTGATCGACGAACGCGCCGGTGCCGGTCCGTCGTTCCCGGTCGGTGACGGCGGCCAGCTCGGCCAGCTCCGGATCGGCCGCGGACAGGGCGGCCGTCAGGGTGGCCAGACGCTCGTGGACGCCCGCCACGAACCGTGCGTAACCGGCGAGCTTCTCGGCCGGGTCGGTCTCCGCGAGTACGGCGCGCAGCTCCGGCCGGGCGTGCATGGGCACCGGCTCGTCGTCCTGCGCCAGGGTGGTGTCGTAGACGGCCTTCACCAGTTCCTGCTTGCTGCCGAACACCTTGTACACCGTCGGTACGGAGACGCCCGCGCGCCGGGCGACGGCCTGGACCGAGGTGGCGCGGTAACCGTCCCGCAGCAGCGACTCCCGGCAGGCGTCGAGGATCGCGGCGCGGTTGCGTGCCGCCGCCGCCTGTCGTCCGCTGCTGTCGTAGCCGCGCCGCGGCCGGTCCGGTCCGGTCATGAGCCCTGCCTTCCCCTGATTTCGGTATAGTTGATTCTACTGAAAAGAAGCCCCGGCCGCCGCAGCCGGGTCGAAACACCTGGGAGCAGCCATGGAGCAGACCCCACCGTGCCCGCCGGGCGTCCATCGCCTCGGTGACAGCGTCGTCAATTTCTATGTGGTCGAGGAGCCGGACGGACTGGTCCTCGTGGACGCCGGACTGCCCGGGCACTGGCAGATGCTCTCCGACGCGCTCGCCGCACTGGGCGCATCCGTCGGCGACATCAAGGCGGTGCTGCTCACCCATGCCCATATCGATCACCTCGGTCTCGCGGCCAGGCTCCACCGTGAGGCGGGAGCCACGGTGTGGACGCATCGCGCGGACGCGCCCACACTCGCCGCCGACCGTCCGGCACGGGCCGCCGCCAAGCCGGAGCGCTCCATCGTGCCGTATCTGCTGCGCCGTCCCGCAGCCTTGGTGCTGCCTCTCCGGCTCGCCCTCCAGGGAGGCTTCAGCCCGGAGCCGGTGCGTGAGCCGGACACCTTCGACAGACGTCTCGTACTGAGCCGTGTTCCCGGTTCGCCGGAAGCGGTGCCACTGCCGGGCCACACCCCGGGGAGCACCGCGTACTTCTTCCCCCGTCACGGCGCCGTCTTCACCGGCGACGCGCTCATCACCCACGACGGTCTCACCGGCGCCCGTGGCCCCCGGCTGATCTGCCGGGCCTTCACCCATGACAGCGCCGCCGCGCTCGCCTCGCTCGACCGGCTGACCGAACTCACCGGGCACGACGGCGATCTGACGCTCCTGCCGGGTCATGGTGAGCCGATGGCCCATGGCCTGGCCGAGGCGGTCGCACGGGCCCGTGAGTTCGGTGTGGTCTGAGCCCCGGTGGGTACAGGACGGCGGCGGTACGGTGCCCATGCGGCACCCCGCCGGCCGCAGTGGCCGCGGTATTCCCGGTGTTCCTGGTCACCGGTTCCTGGTCACCGCTCCCGCCGGGGAGGCTGCTCCTCTTCATGATCGCGACCGTGGTCGGGCTGCATGGGCATGGTCGACGGTCTGCGTTGCTGCGGGCCGGCGGGCGGATACACCGAGGCATGTCTCAGATACTGCTGGGCCGCCGCCTCGACAACATATGGCAGGACCCGGCCGAATTCCTCCATGCTCGGCACCCCCCTGGCCGCGCTCCGGGAGGCGGCGTGGCCTTCGCCCACTTTTCGCGGCATGGTCTGCTCCAGCAGCCGGCTCAGCTCGGCCTCGGCGGCCCGGCTCTGCCCGTCCCCACGGTTCCACGGGACCACGACGTGCGCCCAGGGACGGTGTTCGGCATCGAACGCGGCGAGCCGCTCGCGCTGTTCCTCGTCCCGTAGCGCCCATCGGTCGAGGAGCAGGATCTCCGGTCCCGCGGGCAGCCGGCCGCTTTCGCCCGGTACGGACACCTCGTCGAAGGAGGAGATGTCGGTCCGGTAGTTCTGGGAGCGGAGGAGGTCCGCGGCGACGTGGGCCAACGGCCCGACGAATTCCGGATGGTACGGATTCCAGTCCAGCGCCCTGGTGCCGTAGGAGTCGGGACTGCGTCCCGCCGGCAGATTGTCCCAGGTGGGGGCCGCCACCATGATCCGGACGGAGCGCGGGGCCCCGGTCGTCCCGAAGGCGTTGGGGATCGATCCGTAGTCGACGGGCCGCCCCGGGCCGAGAGGGGAGGTGTCAGCCACGCTGACGATACGCTTCGCGAGTTCGTAGACCGCTCGCTCGTACTCCTCGGCGAAGACCCGCAACTTGATCAGGCCGAACAGCCCGTCCCTGGCGTAGCGTTCGCCGAAGTCACTGTGAAGGTACTGCAACCGCTGGGCCGGGTCCGGCAGTTGCTCGGGCGGCACCGGCACCCACAGGGCGGGCACGATCGCGTCGGCCACACTCCCGTCCCTTGCCTGCGCGTACACGGCACGCTGGGCGAAGGCGTACCACTCCTTGCCGCACATCTCACTGGTGAAGTAACGCGGCGAGAACAGCGGTACGAACACCCGGCAGGTGGAAAGCGCTTCGCTGAGCTGCTCGGGCCAGCCCTCACCCGAACGTATCTCGCGGTCGATGAACCCCGGCCGGGCTCCGGCCGGCAGATCCGTCATGGCCATCACATGGCTGCAGAGGTCCTGGTAGAGCCGCTCCACCCACATGTCGGGATCGGGTCCGCCCGCTCCGACTCTCGGCGTGTGCGCGTAGCTCAGGAAGAAGTACGGCCGTTCGACAGGAGGAGCCAAGCTCCGCCATGGCGTGGCGGTGGGCGCTTCATAGGCAGCGTCGTCGGTGTCGGTGTCGGTGTCGGTGTCGGTGCCAGGGTCGGGGTCCGTATCGGCGTCCGTGTCGGAGACTGCTCCCGTGTACGCATCCGTGTCCGTCTCCGTCTCTGTTTCCGTGCCTGCGCCCGCGCCTGTGCTCATGCCCGCGTTCGCGTCCGTGCCCGTGCCTGTGTCCCTGTCCTCCGCCACCACGGGAGGCTCCACCGTGAGCCCCAGGACCTTCAGGGTCCGGGCGGACATCTCGGCGAAGGGCTCGTGACCGGCCGGGACCGCACCGTCCCCCCACGGGCTCGCGGCCACGGCCGGAAAGCGGGACAGCGCCTCCGGGTTGCCCGCCATGAAGCGGTCCAGGGAGTCGTGCAGGCGCCGGGCGTCGCGTACCCCGAGCCTCGGCTTCAGACGTTCGCGCACACCTTCCCGGAAGCGCAGTACCGGACTGCCACGTTCATGGCCGCTCGCGGTGACCGTGACCAGACCACCGACGACGAACTCGGCCAGATCGGCCGGTGCCGCCTCGGGAACGAGTTCCCTCTGTACGAGCCGGAGCACATCCACGCTCACCTTCGGATACAGGGAGCACAGGACGGCCAGCCGCACCGCCGCGGGTGAGGCGCGATGCAGATAGGCGTCCACCGGTGACCAGTCGTCCGGGCGGCCGTGCGTATCCGAAGCGCCGGGCGCACCGGAAGCGCCGGAGGCACCAGGTACCGCGGACGCGGCGGACACCTCGGGCCGGCCGGGCCGGTCGAGCAGACCGGGCGCGGCCAGCAGGAGGGCCTCGCACCCTGCCGGATCCGACCGCATGAGCGTACGCGCCCATGCTCCGAGCGCATGAGGGGAGAGCGCGGCGACGGGTACGGGCAGCCACCCGTCCTTCCGGCCGGCGAGTTCGGGATAGGCCTCGTCCCTCAACAGCGAGCCGCCGAAACGGAGTTGGGCGTTGCCCGCACCGGGCACACCCGGGGAGGTCACACGTACGGCGGGCAGGTCGACCCCCGTGTGCCGCCAGATCTTCGACGGGAGAGGGTTGACGAGGGCGGTGGGCATGGCGCTCGCCCACTCGTACAGCCGCTCCCACAGCGTGCCGTCGCGCCATGGCGCCGACGCGCAGTCCGACAGGACGATCATCAGCCGTCTGGGGTGCGAGGAGTGCGCGACGCTCTCCGCCAGTCGCTGCCCCAGCGGCCCGCGCAACTCCGGTCCGTGCTCCTCGGCGTACAGCTCACGGACGCGCAGGGTACGGAACGCGCCCGTGCGGGAGAGCAGCCGCAGAAACTCCGTCGCCGTGTCATGCCACACCGCCATCGTGGGCGATCTGTCGATGACCACCGTGGCGTCGAACCACCGCTCCGGCGCGGCGGAGAACGCGGGAATCAGCTCGCCGCTCCTCGCGTAGTCGGCGACGGTTCTCGTGATGTCCAGCTCCCGCCGGCGCCCCCGGCGCCATGCCCGCTTGAGCGGTTTCAGCGACCGGGCGATCTCCCTGGCACGCGGCAGGGGACTGCCACGCGGCAGCGACAGACTCTGTACGGTCGGACCGGTCTCGGCCCGTGACGGATCGAAGACGGGCGTCCGGTCCGCCGCCGGGCCCGCTTCCGGGTGCCGCGCCCCCGTCGGTGACCGGTCCTCCCGGCCGTCGGCCGTCTCGCCGTCGTCCGCCCCGGAACCACCGTCACCGTCGGCGGGGAAGCCGTCGCCGCGGCCCGCCAGCCAGAGCAGCTCGGCGAGCGTCACCGCGTCGAGGTCCCTGTCCAGGCCGAGCAGCGCCTCGACGACAGCGCCGAACCCGGCGTCACCGGCCGGCGCCCCGGGCTCGCCGGAAGCATCCGGCGGCACGTCCGGCACGTCCGGCACGTCCGGCACATCGGGAACGTCGCGCGTGCCGGGACCGTCAGGCACCGGCGAGGTCCTTCATCAGCAGACTGATCAGCCTGCCCCGTTCGGGTTCCTCCAGCCGCGCGGGTCCGTCGAGCAGATGAAGGGTGCTCAGCAGCTGATCGATCGCCACGCTCTCCCCGGCGGCGACACGCCGCACGAAGTCATCGATGAGCGCGGCGAGCGGACCGCCCTCCGGGACATCGAGCCGGAGGTGCCTCCTTACCACTTCGCGTACGAGGGCCGGGGTGGGCCGCGGCATGGTGTACCGCAGACAGCGGCGCAGGAACGGCGCCGGCAGCTCCTGCTCGCCGTTGCTCGTCATCACGATGAACGGGAACTCGGTGCACTGCACCCGGCCCCGCTCTACGACATGCGTCGTGTCCCCGCCCCACAGCCGCAGACGCGCGGTCTCCTGCCCTTCGCGGAGCAGCTCCTCGACGCGGTACTCACCCCGTTCCAGGACGTCGAGCAGATCTCCGGGAAGGTCCAGATCGGCCTTGTCGATCTCGTCGATGAGCAGGGCCCGGGGCCGGGGGGACGGCAGCAGCGCCGTCCCGAGCGGGCCCAGCGTCATGAACGCGGCGATGTCGTCCTCGCCGGAATCCGGGTCACCGCCGCGCCGCTTCTCCTGCCGCAACTGGTGGGCGTGGATACGGCCGAGCGCGTCGTAGCGGTAGAGCGCGTCGGCCAGCGTGCTGCGTGAGGTGACATGCCAGCGCAGGACGGGGCCGAGCGCCAGCTCCTCCGCCACCTGCTCGATCACGGTGGACTTGCCCGTACCGGGGCTTCCGGTGATCAGCAGCGGCCGGCGCAGGGCGAGCGAGGCGTTGACCGCGTCGACCAGCCCTTCCGGCGGCTGGAACACCTCGGCGGCCGAGGCCCGCGGGAAGCTGCGCCAGGGCGGTGGATCGGGCAGCCGGGTGTCCTCCCTGACCACGCCGTCCCCTCGGTAGTACGGATTCCAGGTCATGAGGCTTCCTCGATCGCGGTCTGGACAGGGGGAACCGTGGTCCTGACGAGCCGGCAGAACCGCAGCCACTCACGGTCGTCCCAGACGGCGCGCAGGTCGGCGACATCGACCGCGTCCTCGCCGCGCCAGCGACGCCGGTAGGCGTGGCCGAGCCCTTCCGGCAGGGTCATCCAGTGGGACTCCAGACAACGGTGGCGCCCGGCGGGGAAACCCTCCGCGACATGCGGCCACAGCAGTACGGGCGTACAGGAGAGGAGCATGTCCATCAGCTCGTCGTCGAGACCCGCGTGCTGCGTCAGTCCGATACCGCGCTGGTACCGGCCGTCGCGCAGATGGCCACGCAGCGACTGGCGCTCCTCCGTGTCGCCTTGGGTGAGCCAGTCGACGGGGACGCCGGAGGCGTACGCCGCGATCGCCTCCCAGCGGTCCTGCACCGCGCTCTGGAGGCGCCGCAGCAACGGGTCGGGCACCAGCCGCCGGCTCCAGTGCAGCACCACGTCGTACTGGACTCCGTACCGCAGGACTTCGCCCGCCTCTTCGGGGCGCCAGTCGATCAGCAGGCCGCTCGGCGCGGCGATGTCGAGCCGCCGCAGCGGCCGTTCCAGCTCCTCGGCCTTGCTCTCCGCCCAGGTCACGGCCGCCTCGACGGCCGTCTCCGTACCTCTTCTGTCCGGGCTCGGGCAGGCGAAGTCCCGGCGGCCGAGCAGCTTCCCGTCCCGCAGCCGCAGCAGCCAGGCGCTCAGTGACTCCGGCCAGCCGCCGGTCAGCGAGGAATCGAGACCGACCACCAGCCGAAGCGGCAGCTCCTCCGTGCTGTCCAGCACCCTCGCCACGGCATCGTTGACCTCCTGCTGGGCGTGGATCGCATGGGCCCACCGGTGCAGTTCGGGGGCTGCGAGATCCCTGCCCGCCGTATGGGCGAGCCGCACCACGAATTCGGCGACGGAGGGCCGGCAACTGCCCTTGCTCATGGGGAAGTCGAAGGTGAGCTGATCAAGGATACCGACATCGGTGGTATCGGGAACGGTCGTCAGTGTGCGCTCCTCGGACGCCAGCAGCAGGCGCAGGGCATGGCGCAGTCCCGCCGTGGTGAGATCGGCGCCGAGCCAGCCACGGAGGAACTCGACGGTGCGCAGCGCGGTCAGCAGACAGTCCACGGCGACCACCGCACGGTCACGGGCCGCCGACGGGACCTGGCCCTTCAGCTCGGCGAGGCTCGCGAGGCACGACTTCACGTCGAAGGGAAGCGCGGGAACGCTCCCGTGGCCCGCGAGCGCGCCGAACGCCGCGGCGAGTTCCTCGTCGGCCAGGGGGCCGCGCAGACCGCCGGGGGCCACCTCACGATGGTGGGCATTGCGGCTGATCCAGACCGGCTCCCTGGCGAAGTGGTCGCCGTCGTGCAGAAAACCCGTCACATCCTGCCCGGCAACCGCTCCGCGCAGGCTCCGCAGCGTTTCGTCCACGCCGAGGAGCGCACCGGCGCCGGGTATCCCCGCCCGGATCAGCTCTGCCAGCGCCCGGGAGAAGCGGAGGTCGTCGGCCGACTGGTTCACCGACGAGGCCATGAGCAGGGCGAGGCGGCTACGGCCGTTGCTCGCGCCCGCCGCCAGATCCTGCGACGCGGGAAGCGCGCCGGCGGCGTGGCAGGTGTCGATGATGCCGATCACGCTGGGGATCGCCGGATTGTTCGCCGCGGCTGCCAGGAGTCCGCCGACATTCACCGCTCGGTCCGTGGTGTCCTCCTCGGTCGAGTCGGCGCCCATCAGATGGAGGGTGGTGGTGCTGCCCGGTACGAAACCGTGCCCCAGCAGCGCCAGCACCAGCGAGGCGCGCCGGTCGGCCGCGTGCCGGATCGCGTCTCCCACCAGCGTCCGGATCCAGTTGCTGGTCAGCCTGTCGCCGTTGATCAGCGAGCGTCCGTCGGGGAGTCCGGGAGCGCAGTCGCCCAGTTCGCCGTCGGCCAGCGCGGCGTGCAGGGCGGACGATGCCTCCTTGAGACGCACCAGGCGCTTCATGGACGCGCACTGCGGTGCCACCACCAGAAGGTGACGGGGCGACGGAGCGCCGGTCATCGGCCGGCCCGGTCCTGGCCGGGCGGCTGCCCCGGGCCGTCGGGCGCTCCCGTCCGCGGCCTGTCCCAGGGCTCCGTACGGGACAATGCCTCCGCGACCGGTCCGGCGACGGCGGCCTGCGCCAGGTACTTGGCCGCCGAATGGACCCACACCCCGTCGGAGTCGATCCGCGCGCTGTCCGCGAGAACGCCCGCCGTATTCGCGCGCACATCGCGTTCGAGGCGGGGGCGGACGGCGATGATGTCGTCCCGGTCCCAGAAGTTCAGCCATCGAGCCACATGCTCGGGTGTGCTCGGCGGCTGGGGCACGAGCCTCGGCCATACGGCCGTGCGCATCGCGAGCGGGGAGCCCAGCGTCACCAGCAACGGTGTCCCTGTCGGGTGCCGGTGCAGGGTCTCCAGGGCCACGACCGTACCGAGGGAGTGCGCGACAACGACCGCCGGACCGTCCCCGAGAGCCTCGTGCACCCGCTGCCGAACCCTCTGGTCAAGGCTCAGACCGTTCCCGTCACGCTCACCGCGCGCCAAGTAGCGTGAGACCTGCGCCAGGTCCCTGACCATCAGTTTGGGTGTCGCCCAGCGCGCGACACCGCTCCACGGTTTCAGCGCCAGCAAGGTGGTCGCCACATTGAGGGCCCGGCGCACGGCCGACAGAGTGCCCTGCGCCTGCCCCGCCGGAGCGGCCTCTCCCCGGGCGTGCGCCAGGATCCTGCCCCGGGTCTCCCACGCGCCGTCCCTCGGCCCGTCGCTCTCGGCGTGCTCCGCGGCCAGCGCGGCCACCACCTCGACCAGCAACTCGCCGAGGATCTCTCCCTCGTCCTCCTCCGGCAGCACCTCGCCGCCGCCCTGGGCCTGGGGGCGCGAGAAGAGATCGGCGTAGTACGCGAAGGAACACACGGGCGCGTCCGCCCCGCCGGCGGACAGCCGCTCGGCGAGCGAGGGGTGGCCCGCGGCTCTCATCCCCGCGGCCAGGGCCTCGGACCACCGCGTTCGTTCATGTTCGGGCTCCCGTGGGCCGCCGATCCCATGGACGAACACCAGGCGTGGCCTCATCCGTACCTCCCCCGTGATCCGTTGGCCAAGAGGTTAGCAACGACGCGGAGCGTGGTGCAGGCGAAGCGGGCCGACGGACGGGGAGGGACCCGGCGGGTGTCAGGTGTGCTCACCCAGGGCGCCGGACCACTGCTCGGAGCAGCAGGACTCAGCAGCAGAGCTCACGGCGCAGCCGCCGTCCGACGTCCAGCCAGTCGGTGTTGTCCGTACGGTCCGGAGCGCGCCTTTCGGCGGTACGGGTGTTGACCGATCGGCCGTCGGAGGAGACCGCCAGGGCCGGGTCGGTTCAACGAATCCACAGGGAGAACGTATGCGGATGAACGCGCGGGCGCGGACCGGATGGAGCAAGTGAGGACCGACCGGTCCCGCGGGAGGTACCGGCGGACAGAGATATGCTCCGGCGTCGCACCAGTGATCGACAAGGAGCGGCCGGCTCCGGCACGGGAGTCCGCGAGGAGTCCGAGAGCAGTCCGCGGGGAATCCACGATTGATCAGCGAGAATTCGCGAGGAATCAGCGATCCGCGAGGAACCAGCGAGAGGAGTCACCGGCGATGACCTTCGACGTGGCAACGGTACGTGCGGCCTATCCCGCGCTCGGCGACGGAACGGCCTATCTCGACGGCGCGGCGGGCACCCAGGTGCCGGCCGTGGTCATCGACGCGATCACCGACGCGTACCGGACCGGGATCGGCAACGCGGGCGGCACCTTCGCCGCCAGCCGGTACTCGGGAGAGATCGTCGCGGAGTGCCGCCGTGCCGTCGCCGATCTGGTCGGCGGAGTCCCAGAGGGCATTGTCCTGGGCCAGAACACCACCTCGCTCGTCTACCGCTTCTCCCAGACCCTCGCCGCCACCTGGCGGCCCGGTGACGAGATCGTGGTCTCGCGGCTCGACCACGACGCGAACATCCGCCCGTGGATACAGGCCGCGGCCCGCGCGGGCGCGGTCGTACGGTGGGCCGAGGCCGACCCGGCGACGGGCGAGCTGCCGGTGGAGCAGTACGACACGCTGCTCGGCGAACGCACCCGGCTGGTGGCGGTGACGGCGGCCAGCAATATCCTCGGCACCCGTCCCGATGTCGCGGCCATCACCGCCAAGGCGCACGCGGTCGGCGCCCTGACCTACGTCGACGGGGTGCACGCCACTCCGCACGGCCCGGTCGATGCCGGCGCGCTGGGCGCGGACTTCTACGCCACCAGCGCCTACAAGTGGTCCGGCCCGCACATCGGCGCGGTCGCCGCGGACCCGGCGCTGCTCGGCACACTGCACCCGGACCGGCTGGCCTGCTCGCCCGGCACCGTGCCGCTGCGCTTCGAGACCGGGACACCGCCCTTCGCCGATCTGGCCGGAGTCACCGCCGCCGTCGACCATCTGGCCGCCCTGGCCGGACCGGGCGCGGGCAGCCGGCGCGAGCGGCTGCTCGTCTCGATGGGCGCGGTGGAGTCGGCCGAGCGTGAGCTGTTCGGGGTGATGCTGCGCGGGCTGGAGGAGCTGCCCGGCGTCACGCTCTACGGAAAGCCCGCGCGGCGCACCGCGACCGCCTACTTCCGGGTGGCCGGACATACGCCGAGGGAGGTCGCCGAACATCTCGCGGCCCGTCGGGTCAATGTGTGGGACGGCCACTGCTACGCCTGGGAGCTGACCGAGGCCCTGGGACTGCGGGAGACCGGCGGCGCGGTCCGTGCCGGGCTCGTGCACTACAACGACCGCTCCGATGTCGACCGGCTGCTGGAAGCGGTGGCGGAACTGGCCGTCTGACGGCGACCGCCAGGAGGATTGTCAGTGGTGGGTGCGATGCTGCTTGCCATGGACGAACTGCTACGGCGGCGCCGGGTGTACGGAGCCGACCACGACGACCCGGACCCGGGACCGCGGCCCGGCCATGTCTACCGCGAGCTGGTCGCCGGGCCGCTGGACGGTCTGCTGCTGGATGTCACCGGCTGGACCGACCGGCGGCTCGCGGAAGGCGCCGCGCTGGACACCGAGATAGGTTCGCACGGCCCTGGCGGCCATGCCCTGTACGGGCCCAGGCCCGCCGATCCGGAGCGCTGGGACTGGCAGGGCGACACGCCCTGACCGGCCTCCGCGGTTTCCGGCGCGGCCGGTGGGGGCCGGCGGGCCGGTTCGGCCGGATGGCTCAGCAGGCCTGGCGCCAGGTGTCGAGATCGAGGTTCTTGCGCATGGACGAGAATCCCAGACGGCGGCTCTGCGCGCAGAAATCCTTGGTGGACAGCGCGTATTCGACATGGAGGACGGCCTTCCCGGCCTCCACGAAGGGAGTGAGCAGCGTGCACTCGTCGTACTGGGCGCACTCCTCGTTCACGGCGAAGTCGAACGTGCCCACGAGCGCGGGCACCTGCGGCAGATCGTTCTTGAGGCCGACCGACATATCCCGTTCGTGCGCGATCCCGGCGATCATACGGTTGTAGGCGAGCTGATGAGCGGCGCGGAGCGGGAATCCGGTGTCGTTGAGATAGCCGTCGAGCAGATCGGGTTCGACCGCGTCGAATCCCTTCGCCCGGCACATGTCGAAGCGCTTCTCCATCAGCGGCCTCAGGATGTCGAGGCGCCGGATGTCGAGCCAGCGTTCGCCGTCCCAGCCGTTGGGGCGGCCACGGACGGAGGCCGGAAAGGCGTCGCTGTCCGGCCGGAAGTCCTCCCAGGCACCGGCGTTGATGTAGCAGATGACCTTCCGTCCGTCCCGGTGGAGACGGGCGACATCGGCGGCGGTGTTCTCGAAGCCGTCGATGTCGTACACGGGCACATCGATCCCGGGATCCACCCGGCCGTCGAGCTGCCACTGCCAGGCGCTGCCCGGCCGAGGCGCCCAGCGTCCGGCCGAGGTCGGCTTCTCGGTCGCCGTGCCTTTCTCCGGGCCGGCCGGCGAGCAGCCCATCACGAGCAGGAGCAGTACAAGGACGGCGAGAGGCAGGAGGGCCGAGAGCGGCACGCTTCGGGCGCGCCGGGACGACTGAGCGAGGAGTGAACGCGTCATGGCGCCTTCCGGAGCAGGGCGAACGGCGGCGCCGCCCATGGGTTGGGCAGTTCGCCCGCGACCGGGCAGGAGACGGCCGCGCCACGCTCCAGGGCGGTACGCACGGCGAGCCCGGTCAGCGCGGGCGGCACGCCGTACACGAGATGGCAGAACCGCTCGGACGGATGGCGGGAGGTCCAGCGCGGACGGACGAAGGGAGACAGATAGGTCGTCCAGTGCCCTTCGAAGGTGACGATCAGGTCGGCGATCCGGGCATAGCCGCGGGCCGGATGGACACCCGGGTTGAGTACGACCGTGGCCGCTCCCCGGCGCCGTGCGGCACGGACCAGACGTCGGCAGCGACGCAGTTCGGCGGTCCCGGCCGGCGCGCGGTCGAGGAAGCAGCCGTCGACGTCGTACCACTCGCGATGGCGGTCGAGATCGTCCCGTACGGCGGTGCCCGGCCGCTTCCCGTAGGCGAGATCGACATAACCGAGGACGCGTGTGCCCGCGTCGCGCAGCGCACGCGCGGCGGAGACGAAGGCGGGATCGGAGGAACGGCCGGGACCGTCACCTGGGTTGAGCACGACGCCGTAGACATGGTCGGCCGCCGAGGTCAGCAGCCGCCAGGCGGCCGGATCCTCGACGGGATGGATGTAGAGCGGTACGAGCAGGCTCATCGGCCACGGTCCCCGGCCGATTCCGGTGCCGGTGTCTGTGCCTGTTCCGGTTCCGGTTCCGGGCCGGTGCGCGCGGAGGCCCACAGGTCGGCGAGGGACTCCGCCAGTCCGTAACGGGGAACCCAGCCGAGCGCGTTCGCGGCGGCGGTGATGTCCGAGCACTGCCAGGACACGTCCGAGGAGCGCGGGGAGCCGTCCCGGCTCTCCTCGATCCTGCCCCGGAAGTCCGCCGCCCGTGCCAGGCCGTGCACCAGATCGCGGACCGGAAGGGCCCGTCCGCCGCCGATGTTCAGTACGGGAGGCAGCGGGCCCGGTGCGGTGGTGGCCAGGACGACCGCGCGGGCGATGTCCCGTACGTCCACGAAGTCGCGGTACGCCGAGAGATCGCCGAGACGCACGACGGCGTCCGGATCTCCGTCGGCCCGCCCGGCCTGCCGGAGCTGCCGGACGAGACGGCCGG
>NZ_FMDK01000526.1 GCF_900091995.1 Streptomyces sp. MnatMP-M17 | reverse complement strand
GTCCCGGCTGCCGTTACGGCCGTAGGCGCCGAGCTTGTGGAAGGTGGCGCCGGACTCGCGGCGGACCATGTCGAGGATGTCCTCGTGGTCCTCGATCTGGACGGCGGTGTACTGGTTGCCGACGCGGCCCACGTACTCGGCGTCACCCGTCAGCGGGTTGGTGCGGACGGCCGCCCGGGTGTCGGGCATGGCCAGCTCGGTGACGCCGGACTCGTCCATGTGACGGGCGCGGGTGTCGGTCCACAGCCGGACGTTCCAGTTGCGCAGGTGGCCCATGTCCAGGGCCTGGCGGGCGGTGTCGGCGGCCGACACGTCGGTGCCCAGGATGGTCCAGGCATCGGGGCGGCCCGGCGCGCGGCGGGCGGTTCCCTCGGTGCTGGGGATCTCAAGAACAGTCACAGCGTCTCCCTTGTCCAGTGGAGGCCCCGTCCGACCTCCTGGCACATATAATGTACCTCGCGGGGCCGTGAGAGTCAAGTTTTATGTGTCATTATGGTGTGGGGGTGGCCGGGTCCGCGAGAATGCGCCGCGGGGGTACGGGCGTCGCCGGGGCGAGTCATGACGAGTGAAGGACAAGAGATGGACAGGCGTACAGACAAGCGGGCGAACACCCGCGCCGCAGTGGTCGTCGCGGCGGGAGTCGCCGCCCTGGCTGTGGCCCTGGTGGCGGCATCGGAGAACGCGGACGGGCTCAGCCTCGCTGCCGCGGCGTGCACGGCCGCCTGCGCGGCGTGGCTCGCCTGGGACAGCTGGCGCCGGAACCGGCGGGAGCGGGCCGACAGGGCTGCCGGGGAGCGCCGCTGACGCGCCGCCGGCCAGCTGGGGGACGGCGGCGTGAACAGGCGCACATGAAGAGAGGGCCAGACGACAGGACCGAAGTCCTCCGCCCCCGAAGAGGCGGTGTGCAAGATCGTCTGGCCCCACGCTACGGACCGGCAAACCGGAGCCGTAAAGGAAGAGTGTATCGGCAGGGCCCTGTGCCCCGCCTGGTTTCACCGCTGGTGCGTCACCCGGCAGCGGGCAGCTTGTTGTTCCGGGCCAGCCACGCCCCGACCTCTTCGACGTCCCGGGTGGCGTTCTCGTCCTTGCCGGGGAAAGGGTCGCCGTACCAATAGGTGGCGTAGGTACGCTCGAAGTGCTTGACCTGGCTGACCGTGAGGCCGAAGTGCCGGGCCAGGGCCGTGGGACGCAGCCGTGCGGGCTGAGTCTGTGCCGGAGCTCCCCGGAGGAGCCGGCCGACCTGGCGGGTGTCCTCGATGCCGAGCACCTCCGACAGCCACTCGGCCGGAATCTTCGCTCCGGCAGCCTTCGCGGCCCGGGCCCGCTCGATGAGGTCGCGCTCGCCCAGCGTCAGGCCCTCCGCGTCGGAGTGATCCCGGCCGTCGTCGAGGTTCCGCAGCAGCCACCCGCGCACCTCGGCCCAGTCCCGCGTCCCCGCGTCGCCGGGTCCGGGCAGCGGGTCGTCGTGGCGCAGCAGCCACGACCGCACCTGCGGCCAGGACCGCTTGCCGTCGTCGCCCGCCGCCGGGAAGGGGTCCACGCACGTGCCCGGCTGGTTGGCGGTGATGTGGTGCCGCACGGCGGCCGGGGTGACCTTCAGGGCGTCGGCGAGCTCCTTGATGTTCATGCGCTCCAGCTCGGGCTGGACCTGCCGGGCGGTCTCGCTCATCGCACGCGGGCCGAGCCGGTCGTCGCTGGCGAAGGGCTGCTTCAGGTACCACTCCAGCACCTTGGCGTTGTTACGGAACTTCGTACGGCCCTTGCGCGGGGCGGACTCGCCCGGGAACGTCGAGTCGTGCGTGATCCAGTTCTGCACACCGGGCACACCCCGGCCCGTGGCGTCCGCGATGTCGCGCGTCGTGATGTCCTCGGGAAGCGCGGCAAACGCCTCGGTAACCTCCTGACGGCTCTTCATGGGTGACTCCAGTAGGGGTAGATCGTTCGGGCAGAAGGGGCGCGTACGACGCGGTCCACCCTCCCCCATAGTATCCATTAATTTATGCTATGAGGATCGGTCGTGTCAAGTTTTATGTGCGCCGGCGGTCAGCTGGAGCCGTACAGGGCGACCGCCGGCAGCGCGCCGGGCGGCGCCGCGTCGGCAGAGCTGCGGGGATGCATCTCGTAGAGCCCTCCGACCGAGCCGCGCCCGCTGAAGTCCGGTACGTACAAAGCGGTGTGCAGGAACGAGACGGGGGTGTAGTCGCCGCCATCGTCATAGTGGTCCGGCGGTGCGATCACTACGAGCGCGTTGTCGTCGACGTTGGCCAGCTCGGCGAGCCGGGCCCGCAGCTCGCCCAGGCGCATGCCCTGGGCCTGGACCGGCCAGGGGGAGGTCCACCCGTCGGCGACGCGGGCTTCCTCGGCGTCCTGCTGCGGGCCGGGGACAGGAGTGAGCATCCGGCAGGGGTACCGGTGTTCGCCGCCTCCGTTGCTGTAGGCGAAGCCGGCCCGCCACCACCCGGCGGGGATTCCCAGAGTGTCCTGGTCGATGCGGATGACGGCGCCCTCACTTGTTCTTTTTCTTCCGGTCTCGAACGACGTCTCGAACGGGGTCACTCACCAGGGAGTTTTCCGGACGTGGGGGCGGCCTTCGCCTGATCCTGTGCTCCGACCAAGGAGCGCACGTGACCGAGACGAAGGCCGTGATGGCGAGTCTGCCGTCTGATGATGTCCGCCCTGAAGCGTTCGCGGAAGCGTCACGCTTCCGGGGCGCTTTCTACGCATGTCTGACCGCCAGACGCGATGAATTGTTCGAGTTGGTGGACGCGGTCCTGTGTGCGGACGGCCCGGTGAAATCGCCGGTGGATCTGACGTTGGTGCCCGAACATCGCCGTGGGCACGGTGCGTTGTACGGCGCCCTCAACCGCGGCGGAGTGGACGTCGACCGTCTGCGGACGGTGCTGGCCGGGTTGCCGCTGCCGCGTTTCGAGGGCGGGCGCCTGGTGCTGGCGGTCGACGTATCGCCGTGGCTGCGCTCCGACGCGCCGTGCTCGGCGGACCGGCTGTTCTGCCACGTCTACGGCCGGGCGAAGTCCGCCTCCCAGTTCATCCCGGGCTGGCCGTACTCCTTCGTCGCCGTCCTCGAACCGGGAGCCACCTCGTGGACGTCGATCCTGGACGTGGTCCGGCTCGGACCCGAAGACGACGCGACCGCCATCACCGCCGCCCAGCTCCGCGCCGTGGCCGAACGGCTCATCTCAGCCGGCCAGTGGACGCCCGGCGACCCGGACATCACGATCGTCATGGACGCGGGTTACGACGTCACCCGCCTGGCCTGGGTCCTGCGGGATCTTCCCGTCGAACTGGTCGGGCGAATCCGCAGCGACCGGGTGATGCGACTGCCCAAGCCCTCGCCCAAGGAGTACGCCCTGGCCTACCCCCAGGGCGGCCGACCGCCGAAGCACGGCAAGGAGTTCCGCTTCGCCAAACCCGAGACCTGGCCCGAGGCGGCGGTCACCACCGTCACCGACACCGCCAACTACGGCAAGGCCGAAGCCCGAGCATGGGACCGGGTCCACCGAGGCTGACCCACCGTTCGGCCTGGCTGGAGCACGACGGTGAACTCCCCGTCATCGAGGGCACTTTGGTCCGGCTGAAGGTCGAGCACCTCTCCAAGGAACGGGAAGCACCGCCGGTATGGCTGTGGTCCTCCAAGACCGGCGCCGCCCCGGCCGACGTGGACCTGTGGTGGCAGGTGTTCCTCAGGAGATTCGATCTTGAGCACACCTTCAGGTTCGGAAAGCAGATTCTCGGCTGGACCACCCCGAAGGTCCGTACTCCCGAGGCCGCGGACCGGTGGACATGGCTCGTGGTCGTCGCCCACACCCAACTCCGCCTCGCCCGGCCGCTGGCCGCCGACCTCCGCCGGCCCCGGGAGAAGCCGGCCAAGCCCGAACGTCTCACCCCGGCCCGGGTCCGCCGGGGGTTCAGGAACATCCGAGCCCACCTGCTCTGCCCGGCCCGTGTTCCCCAACCACGCGGCGCCGGTCCCGGACGACCACCCGGGACCAAGAACCGCCATCCCGCACCCCGCTACGACGTCGGCAAAACCGTCAAACGCCCCGAGACCCTCAAGGCCATCGGCAGACCTGGCAGATCTTGGTAGATAAAGAACAAGCAGTACCTGTTCCATATCCCGGTTTTCGAGGTGTCCGGAGCTCTAGCCTGTAGTGGTGTCCGAGGGTTCCGGGCGACCCGGAGTGCGGGTGTGCGGAGGCTGCGGCGACCGGTTGAGGCCGGCCGTGCGGCCGGACGCCGTGTTCTGCTCGACGGCTTGCCGGTCCAGGTCATGGCGTCGGAATCGTCGGCTGCGGCGCCGGGTCGTGGCGGAGTTGAGCGGGTCGGGCCGGGTGGCGTGTGCCCGAGTGCGGGGCGACTTGGGTGGCGGGCGTGGATCGGCGTTCGGATGCCGTATCACGCTGATGACCAGGCGAATCACTCGCCGCACCTCCCGCCGGACCGGCCAGCCCGCCTCACGCGAGGCACAGCGGGACTGACCGCGGTCACCGCCGCGAACGCCAACCGCACCTTCCGACTCACGCAGGAACCAGGCGTCATTCCTGCCGCGGCGGTCGAATGACGCGGCTCTCCACACGACGGTAGGACAACTGCTGCTGGTACCAACGCTCATGTTCGGCGTCGCGGAATTCAAGCTTGCGCCAGCGGGAGTCCTGATAGCCAGGTGCGGAGCGCCAGTAGCCGACGAGGAGACAGAGAGTATTCCAATCGTCCCGGAGGCGATCCAGCCGCATCTCTGCCCGTACCCGGCGTTCCTCCTCAGTGGGCATCGGGGGCAGCGGAATCCCGACCGGAATACGGACACGGCCGGGCGTTCCGCCGGTGATGGTCCACTCCAAGGTGAGAACCAGCGTGGCCACTGCCTCTGCGAGTGCCGAGGCCGTGATGCCCTCCTCGCTGTCTGATGGGTGAGCACTAGCCGCTCGCTCCAGTCGAGGGAGCAGGAAGTCGCCGATCTCCCACACAACGTCAGTCGTCAGCTCATCGGCGTACTGCGGACCGCACTCCACCAGGTCGACATCGCTCGTCAAACCGCCCCCCTCTGGCTTGGCCTTGATGCTCAGAACCCGTCGCCCCATCCGAAGGTGACGCTGTACGCGCGCTGGAGTGCGTGCAGGCCCTCGTCCCCGTCGGCGACGAAGCGCTCCTCGCGACCAGATTGCGGTTCGTTCTCGTCGAAGTTCATCTCATCCCCCCTGGCGCTGACGCTACATGGACCTGGACCGCGCCGTCAGAGGAGCATCACAGGGATATGGAACAGGTACTCACGCAGGCCGGCAAACGTGGTGTCCCCCTGCAACGCCAGGGCATGGAGGTCTACTTCGACCTCGGTCACGGTCTCGTCCTCGCTATCGGTGCTGGTGCTCACAAGATCATGCTCCTTCGGGTGGGTTGGCGGATCGGGGAAAGGGCTGCGTCATGCCTCGGGGCGGGCGTCCGCGAGCAGTTCGGCCACGTAGTCCGCGAGGCACAGCAGCACCTCCGTGGCGGCGGCGTGGCTCAGGTCGCGGAGCTCGGCGCGTGCCTGGCGGACGTGCTCGCGGGCCGCATCGCGGTGGCGGATCGCCAGCGCAGCCGCGTAGGAACGGCTCGTGCGCAGCTCTCCGGCGGCAGCCCGCAAGGGGTCCAGCACGAGCGGAGGGAGCGCCCGCTCGGCTCCTGTGCGGCCCAGGGGCAGCGGGTGCGTGGTGTGCGCCTCGATGATGTGCGCCTCCCGGCGGAAGACGGCCTCCTTCTCGCTCGTCGGGCATGCGACGTCCCCGTGGTCGGCGCAGACGACGGCGTAGTCGGTGAACGGTCCGGCCGGCATGGGCTGGACCGTGATCCGCTCGTCGTCGGTGACGTCCGCGACGGCGAAGAGCGTCGGGCTGTCCGCAGGTACCGGGAAGCAGCGGCACGCCCGGAGGCGGTGCCGGTCGGGCTGCTCGTCCTCCCGGCAGTCGTGGAAGCGGCCGCCGGCGTCCACCACGAGTCGGCCCCGGCCGCGCTGGTCGGAGTCGAAGGTCGCGTCCGTCTCCAGGGCGCGCCGGTGGCGCCGGGCGATCGCCTCCAGCACGCCCCGGACGTTGAACCAGGCGAACGAGGGAGCCCAGCCGTCCTCCTCGTCCGCTCCGCGCACGCCGGCCAGGGCCCGGCCCTGGGGTGAGTCGGTGTAGAGGGGGACGACAGGGAAGAACGTGAGCTGCGTGGCCGTCTCGGGCTCCAGCAGGCTGAGGGGGACCGCGACATCGAAGGTGATGCGGCCGCAGTAGATCATGTCGTCTTCGTCGGACACGGAGTGCTCCCGGGGGAAGGGGGGTGGGGCCGGGCGGGAGCGGTTCGTCCGCCCGGCGTCGTGAGGTGGCGCGAGGGTCAGTGGTTGCGTGCCCGGCCGGTCATCGAGGACGTCCGCAGGTCGAGGTGCCCCGCACCGGTGGTGACGACGTCGCCGGATACGGAGTTGGCGCGCAGTACACCGGTCGATGCCGGGGTCGCGGTCACGCGGATGGTGCCGCCCGTACTTGCCGACTCGAACGCTTCGCCGCTGTAGGCGAGCACTTCCAGGGAGCCGGAAACGGAGGTGTGGGAGACGTTGCGGTCGACGCGCTCGGCCACGACGTTGCCTGAGACGGTGTTCACGGTCAGCCAGCCGACAGCGCCGCCGAGTTCGATGGCGCCGCTGACACTGGTGACACCCACGGCGGCGACGTCGCCGACGACCTCCAGGCCGGCGCTGGTGCTGGACAGCAGCACGGCGCACTCGCGCGGGAGACGGACGGTGACGGTGATGGTTGCTGCCGGACCGCCGACCACCGTTCCCTTGTCCACGACCACGCGGCCGTCCTGGACGACCTTGCGGCCGCCGATGAACACATCGCCCTCAGAGGTGGCCTGGATGCCGGAGCCGAAGGTCATGCCGCCGACGAAGGTGCCGTTCTCGCCGAAATTGTAGGTCGCCCCGGCGTGGCGGTGGGTGACGGGGCGGACTTCGGGAACCGTGACGCGAAGCCGCCTGCCGTAGTTGACCTGCTCCTCGGTGACCTCCGTGTCGTTGACCGCCTCGGCAAAGCGCCCGGAGTCCTCGCCGGTCTCGACGGTCACCTGGGCATGCCGCAGGCGGGAGTCGACGATGGCCTTCACCTTGCCGACCGGGCTGGTGACGTGCACGACGAGAGGCCCGGGGGAGGGGGCCCAGAAGTCGCGGATGGTCATGGAAGTCCTCGGGGGTCCGTAGCGTTGTGCGGCGCTCGCTCGCACCTTCGATCATTAATCTACCTGGCGGGTCACTGTGAGTCAAGTTTTATGTGTCGTTCGGGAAAGGGGCGCGCTGGTCCGGTCCCCTGGTCATGTCTCCGTGTCCCCCGGCCAGACCACAGTCGGCGTCACCTTCTCGGCACGTCCGTCGCGGACGACGACACCCCACATGTCGCTCCAGTGGTTGTCGCCCATGCACTGCAGCCGCCCGGTGAAGGTGTGGCCGGGGAAGGCGTCGAGGAGTTCCTGGAGCTCGTCCTCCATGTCGAAGGCGTCGAGGCGTTCGACGTCTGCGGAGATCACGCGGCGGGCCACCAGCTCGGTTGCCGTTTCGGGCGCCGCGCCGTCCGCCGGCTCCTCTCCGGCGTCCAGGCGGATGCACCGCTGTGCCTCTCCGCCGATCCAGGGGTCGTAGAAGGGCGATGCCTTCAGCGTGGCTCCCCGCAGCGGAGGTTCGATGAGAATCTCTCCCGACACCGCGGTGTAGTAGCTCATGGTCCGTGTCCCCCTTGTGAGTTCACGCAATGCGCATGCGCCCGCTGGACGCTCCCGAGTTGGCTTGGCCGGGGTTTCACCGGCGGTCGCGATCTGTCCGCGCGGCCGGGCGCCCGAGACCGTACGGACGGCGCCGGTCCGCCCGGCCGACAGCAGCGAAGGGGCCGGGGCCCGTCCGCGCGCAGGCCGGCGGGCATCATGCGAGGCCGGTCGGGCCATGCGGGTGGGTCCTCTTCGCGTAGCCGACCCGGGCGCCGGACCGGATCGTTCCGTGCAGGTGTTGGGTTTCGGCGGCGTCCGAACGGGCGCCGGGCCCGTTCACTGTCCTCACGATGCCGGCGGCTCGGGCTCCAGACCTTCGCCGGGGACGCGGCGCCACTGGGGCCGGCACTCCTCGATGTGGCCGTCCACCGAGGCGCCCGGCTTCGTCGCTGCGAAGTGGCGGCCCCAGAACGTCACATGGCCGCGGACCGGGCCCGGCTTCGCGTACGGGCCCTCGTACTCGGTGAAGGACGTGCCGTCGGCGTAGGTCTTGGTGATCACGGCGCGGTAGAGGCAGGCGTCCGCAGCCATGCCGATGTCACGTGCGATGGGCTTCTCCAGTCAGCTCGGGAACGGGGCTGCTGAGTCGGGCGTCCACCCGCGCGCACCAGGCGCGCAGCTGGTACCGGCCCCGTGGACTCCAGTCGGCGGGGTCGATGCCCGACGGCACGGGCACCCCGCGGTACTGGGTCCCGTCCGGAACCAAGGAGGCGCGGCCGGCGCGTACGTGGTTGACGCCGTTGTGACCGACCGGCATGGCGGACTCCTTGGGCGGGGCCAGGCGCGCGCGGGCGCCCGGCGGGGGGTTATGGACGGTCGCAGCTGGCGGCGTGCGCGCCCGCCATGTGGACCAGAACGTCGAGGCTGTCGTTGTGCTCGGCGTCGCACACGAGGGAGCCGCAGGTGGTGTGGACCAGCTCCAGGTCCTGCTTGACCGGATCGGCGGAAGCCCGCAGGACGTAGTGCTGGAGCATGCCGGGTCCGGTGTCGGCGAGGGTGTCGGTCACGCGTTCCTCTCCACGATGGGCCGGGACGGATGCGATCGAGCCGTAGGCGCCGACGGCGTCTCGCGGTGCACAGGCGTACCGTCCGCGAGCTCCGGCCGATACCTGCGACGTCCGTCCCCTCTTGAATCATTAATCTACCGCAAAGACGACCATAAGTCAAGTTATATGTGTCACTGGGGGGTGGGAGCACCAGCGGGTTCCGGGGCTACGGCAGCACGGACGCGAGACAGCCAGGGCTCGCCCGGCGCAGCGAACATCCCGGCCCCGGCGTCGGGGGCGCGGTGGCGGTAACGGCCGGCCCCCAGCTGATGCTGCGTGTCGTGTCCCCCGAGGGCCCGGGCGTGGCCGACCCCGCAGCAGCTGCAGCAGCCGGGCACCCGCTGCACGGCCCGGGACGCGCTACCCGGGTGCCGCACGCCGACGGCCAGGGCAGCGCTGCCAGCAGCACGCTGCGCGCGGACGTGTGCTGCTGCTCTCACCACGGGTGGCAGCAGGAAGACAGCCGGCAGCACGCTGCGGCACAGCGCGCTGCTACGGCTCACCTGCTGGTTTGCCGGGCAGCGCTGCACCGCCGGGGCCAGCCGCTGCTACGGCGCTGCTCAGCCCTGCAGAAGGCGGCGCTGCGTTGGTGCTGCCCCGAATGGGGCCCGCCGACCCCGGAGCAGCGCTGCACAGCCTCGCCGTGCCGACGGGTTGCAGCAGCCGCCGGCGCGCTGCGGTTCTGCTGCACCAGAGGGCTGCTGCGCGCCCTACGGCAGCAGAGCCTCCAGATCGGCGATGACGGCGCCCAGTTCACGGAAACCCACGCCGATCCCGATCTCGTCGTCCCGGCGCACGGCGCACGGCGAACGCGAGGCCGTCGAGCCGGATCATGCCGTCCGACAGGCTGACCGCGATGGGCCGTGCCTGCCGGGCGGGTGCCGCGCAGCAGCGCCTGGGCGTGCAGGAGAGCCGCCAGGAGGGCGGTCAGATCCGTGACAGGGACCTGGGCCGTGCGGGTGCCGAGGACGTCGGGCTCTCCCGGCTGCGGGTCAAGGCCGTCACGCGAGCGGCGCAGGCCGGCGGCAGTGGAGTACATCTCAGGCTCCGCGTAGGGAGAGGGAGCAGCGGTCACGACGATTCCTTCCGCAGGGATCAAGGGACGCCAAAACTGGCCCCGAGATTCATTAATCTGATGAGCGGGTCGGCCGCACGGAACTTCAAGACGCGCCTGGCCAGCGGGCCGCGAACAGCGGTGCTGCCCCGGTGTCTTCACCGCAGGGCCGGCGCTCAGGGTCAGCCCGGTGGCGCCGCTCCGGCTCTCCGGACAAGCGGCGGGACGACCGCGTACCGGTCGAGCGAACTCGGCGGAGCCTTTGTCGGCTCGGCCAGACAACGGGCCGGGAGCCCGGTGGCCCTCGGGTCGCCGGTGGAGCGGCGGGGG
>NZ_FMDK01000523.1 GCF_900091995.1 Streptomyces sp. MnatMP-M17 | reverse complement strand
TCATCGGCGGCCCCAGCCTCTTCGGCGGCCGTGGCCGCACCTGGAACGCGCTGCTCGGTGTGCTGGTCATCGTCTCGATCCAGTACGGTCTCGCCCTCCAGGGCATCGCCTCGCCGATCCAGAACATGATCACCGGCGCGGTGCTCCTCGCGACCGTCGTCATCGACGCGGTGACCCGCAAGACCCAGAAGGCGGCGGGCCGCGCCTGAGCGGACGCCGTACGAGACGCCGTACGATTCGCGGGCCCGTGCCCGGCATCCGACCTCGGGTGCCGGGCACAGCCGTGTTCCGGGCGCCGGCGATATGACGTACATACATCCGATCGAGTGATGTGCAACGCACCGCCCGCTGATGACACGCGCGAGCGGAACATTAGACTCGCCAGATCGGCAGAGCTGGACCAGCCCAAAACGCAAGGAGGCACAGTGAAGCAGGTGCCGCGCGAAGCGCGCCGAGCAGGATCGGGGGTGGGCGGATGGGAGCTGATGACCCGCATCCGAGGACCTCGCGATCTGGACCGGCTCGGCCCGGAGCAGCTTGAGGAGCTGGCCGCGGAGATCCGTTCGTTCCTCGTGGACGCGGTCTCCAAGACCGGCGGCCACCTCGGCCCGAACCTCGGTGTCGTCGAGCTGACCATCGCCCTGCACCGTGTCTTCCACTCGCCGAAGGACAAGATCCTCTTCGACACGGGCCATCAGTCCTATGTCCACAAGCTGCTCACCGGCCGTCAGGACTTCTCGCGGCTGAAGAGCAAGGGCGGTCTGTCGGGCTATCCCTCCCGCGCCGAGTCCGAGCACGACATCATCGAGAACTCGCACGCCTCCACCGTGCTCGGCTGGGCCGACGGTCTCGCCAAGGCCAACCAGGTCCTGGACAAGGACGACCGTGTGGTCGCGGTGATCGGTGACGGCGCGCTGACCGGCGGTATGGCCTGGGAGGCGCTGAACAACATCGCCGACGCCAAGGATCGCCCGCTCGTCATCGTCGTCAACGACAACGAGCGCTCGTACGCGCCGACCATCGGCGGCCTCGCCAACCATCTCGCCACCCTGCGCACCACCGACGGCTACGAACGCTTCCTGGCCCGCGGCAAGGACCTCCTGGAGCGCACTCCGGTCGTCGGCAGGCCTCTCTACGACACCCTGCACGGCGCCAAGAAGGGCCTCAAGGACTTCATCGCGCCGCAGGGCATGTTCGAGGACCTCGGACTGAAGTACGTCGGTCCCATCGACGGCCACGACATCGAGGCCCTGGAGTCCGCGCTGCTGCGGGCCAAGCGCTTCGGCGGCCCGGTCATCGTGCACTGTCTCACCGAGAAGGGCCGGGGCTATCAGCCCGCGCTCGCGGACGAGGCGGATCGTTTCCACGCCGTCGGCAAGATCCATCCCGACACCGGTCTGCCGATCGCCTCCTCGGGCGTCGACTGGACCGCCGTGTTCGGCGAGGAGATGGTCAAGCTCGGCAGGGAGCGCGAGGACATCGTCGCGATCACGGCCGCCATGCTCCAGCCGGTCGGTCTCGACAAGTTCGCCAAGCTCTTCCCGGACCGGGTGTACGACGTGGGCATCGCGGAACAGCACGGCGCCGTCTCCGCGGCGGGCCTGGCCACCGGCGGTGTCCACCCGGTCTTCGCCGTCTACGCGACCTTCCTCAACCGGGCCTTCGACCAGGTCCTGATGGATGTCGCCCTGCACCGCTGCGGTGTGACCTTCGTCCTGGACCGCGCCGGGATCACCGGCACCGACGGCGCCTCGCACAACGGCATGTGGGACATGTCGATCCTCCAGGTCGTGCCCGGTCTGCGGATCGCCGCGCCGCGCGACGCCGACCAGGTGCGCGCCCAGCTCCGCGAGGCGGTGGCCATCGACGACGCGCCGACCGTGGTGCGCTTCTCCAAGGGCGCGGTGGGTCCGGCCGTTCCCGCCGTCGGCCGGATCGGCGGTATGGACGTGCTGCGCAGGCCCGCCGAGGGCCCTGCCGATGTCCTGCTGGTCTCCGTCGGCGCGCTCGCGCCGATGTGTCTGGAGATCGCCGGGCTGCTCGACAAGCAGGGCATCACCGCCACCGTCGTGGATCCGCGCTGGGTCAAGCCGGTGGACGAGGCCCTCGCGCCGCTCGCCGAGCAGCACCGTGTCGTCGTCACCGTCGAGGACAACAGCCGTGTCGGCGGAGTCGGTTCCACGATCGCCCAGACGCTGCGCGACGTCGGCGTCGACGTACCGCTGCGGGACTTCGGCATCCCGCCGCGCTTCCTCGACCACGCCTCCCGCAAGGAGGTCATGGCCGAGATCGGGCTGACCGCGCCGGACATCGCACGCCAGGTCACCGGCCTGGTCGCGAAGCTGGACGGCCGGCTGGAGGACTCGCCCACCGAGGCCGCCCGCGACTGAGCACCTGTTCCCCCGAACGGCTGATGGGCCGGTCGGTCCGCCCTGTACGGGGTGGTCCGACCGGCCCATCCGTGTGAAATAAGACATTGCGGGTGCCAGGGCTGCACGGCCTCTCGGCCATTGCCGGAACGACGCGCACACGGAGGTATGCCGGTGAGTACACAGCACGCCCCGGGACCAGCCGGAAACGGGATGTTCCGCACCAAAGGCGTCGAGCAGTCCATCCGTGACACCGAGGCTCCCGAGTTCGCGCTCAGGAAATCGCTCTCCGCGCTCGATCTCACCGTCTTCGGTGTCGGTGTGATCATCGGTACGGGAATCTTCGTACTGACCGGAGTGGTGGCCCGGCAGAACGCCGGACCCGCCACCGCGCTCGCGTTCGTCGTCTCGGGCATCGTCTGCGCGCTGGCCGCCCTCTGCTACGCCGAGTTCGCCTCGACCGTACCGGTGGCCGGATCCGCGTACACCTTCGCCTACGCCTCGCTCGGCGAGCTGCCCGCCTGGATCATCGGCTGGGACCTCGTCCTGGAACTGGCGCTGGGCTGCGCGGTCGTGGCCGTCGGCTGGTCCGGCTATGTACGCTCGCTGATGGGCAACGGAGGCGTGAGTCTGCCGGACTTCCTGTCCGGCACCCATGGCGGAACGTTCGGCTTCGATCTGCTCGCGTTCCTCCTCGTGCTCGTCCTGTCCGGCATCCTCGTCCTCGGGGTGAAGCTCTCCTCACGGGTCACCGCCGCCGTCGTCGCGGTGAAGGTCACCGTCGTGCTGCTCGTGATCGTCGTCGGCGCGTTCTTCATCACCGGCTCCAACTACCGGCCGTTCATCCCGCCCGCCGAACCCAGTCCGGGCGGCGGCGGACTGAAGGCGCCGCTCATCCAGCTCATGTCCGGCTATATGCCCACCAACTTCGGTGTCATGGGCATCTTCACCGCCGCTGCCGTCGTCTTCTTCGCCTTCATCGGCTTCGACATCGTCGCCACCGCCGCCGAGGAGACCGTCGACCCGCAGCGCGACGTCCCGCGCGGCATCCTCGGCTCGCTGTTCCTCTGCACGGTGCTGTATGTCGCGGTCTCCCTCGTCGTCACCGGGATGCAGCACTACTCACAGCTCTCCGTGGACGCTCCGCTCGCCGACGCCTTCAAATCCGTCGGCCATCCCTTCTGGGCCGGGCTCATCAGCTTCGGCGCGGCCGTCGGGCTCACCTCCGTCTGTATGATCCTGCTGCTCGGCCAGACCCGGGTGTTCTTCGCGATGAGCCGCGACGGACTGCTTCCCAGGACCTTCTCCCGCGTACAGCCACGGTTCGGCACGCCCTACCGCTCGACCGTCCTCCTCGGTGTGATCGTGGCGGTCGTCGCGGGCTGCACCTCCATCGAGGAGCTCGCCGAACTGGTCAACATCGGTACGCTCTTCGCCTTTGTCGTGGTCGCGCTGGGCGTCGTCCTCCTGCGCCGGCGGCGTCCCGACCTGCCGCGCGCCTTCCGCACTCCGCTGGTGCCGTATCTGCCGATCGCCTCCGTGCTGGCCTCCCTGTGGCTGATGCTCAATCTGCCCGCCGAGACCTGGCTGCGCTTCGGCGTCTGGATGGTCGTCGGCTGTGTCGTCTACGCCTTCTACGGACGTGTCCACAGCCGCCTCGCAACCGCCCGCTGACGGCGGACCGCGGCTCGTACCGGCCTCCGCGATGCTCGCCGAGCCGCCGCCGCCCGCCCTGCGGCACGGATACTCCCGG
>NZ_FMDK01000582.1 GCF_900091995.1 Streptomyces sp. MnatMP-M17 | reverse complement strand
ACGCTTTAGTGTCCGGACACGCACCTCCTACGACCCCGACCCCCTCCCGCCGCACGCCCTCCGCGGCTCGTGCCGGGTACCCACCAAGCCCGTCCGGCGATTGAGGACTCATAGACGAACAGGGACGGCATCCCGTGCCCCGACGGGGCGAAATCGTTGGACATCCTCACCGGTGGTCGACGAGTATCCGCAAGTGACAGACGAAGCGGATCAGCAGAGATCGTTCACCCGGAGCCTCAAAAGTGTTCGTTTTGTCGAGCTCTCCAGCGGGCCGATGTCTGCTTTGCTCGATGGGGACCTGTTCGAAGCCAGCAGGATGGCCGGGGTTTCGCTGACTGAGTACTTCGTGACCGACAGAGCACGGTGGCTGTGGCGGTTCCGGCTCGACCAGATGGACGCCGATCCTGGCCATGCACGGTGGATGGTGCGGCAAGCGGTCGTCGGCGACAAGGGGCTCGTCGTCGGACACGCGGGGTTCCACGGACCGCCCGATGAGGTCGGCATGGTCGAGATCGGCTACTCCGTCGCTCCTCATTTCCGTCGCCAGGGATACGCCCGGTCCATGCTGATCGAGCTGCTTCGCCGGGCAGCGGCCGAAACCGCAGTCACGACCGTGCGGGCGACGATCAGCCCCGCCAACGCGGCATCCCTGGCCACCATCTCGGGCTTCGGCTTCGTTGAGGTAGGAGAGCAGTGGGATGAGGAGGACGGTCTCGAACTCGTCTTTGAGGTCCCTGCCCGACGCGTTCCACCCGCTTGACGGGAAGTTCGCGGCAGAACTGGCTGTGACCGGGAGCGTCCGGCGCGGTTGTCAGGCCACGGCAGCGAGTCGGCCGTCCCAGCGGATGCCTTTCTCGCTGCGGATGTGGGCGAGTTCCTTGCGTTGGGCGGTCAGGACGTAGGGGTGCCGGGCGTTGGCGTTGCGCCAGTGCAGGTAGCGCTGAAGCTCACGGGTCTGGAGGTGTGGTTGGGGTGGTGGGAGTTGGCGAGGGTGAACTGCCGCAGGGGCCAGCGGGTGAAGGGCTGGCCGAGCTTGCGCGCCCACCGAGGGTCCACTAGACGGTGCCAGTCCGTACGGCGTTGACGAAATGCTGCCATGCGGCCGGTTCGAAGGCGTGGGCTCCCAGAAGGCGGTTCTTGCTGTCGCCGACGGCGACGAGGCCGTCCGCGGTCATCTGTCGTTCGAGGCATTGCCCCCCGTTGTCAGGGCTGTAGGAGGACTTCTGCCACTTGTCCTCGGGGAGGCCGTGCCGGATCATTTTTCGTCTACCTGCCTCTAGCTGGTCAGCGCTCTGGCCAATCGTGCGATCAGGCCCATGGACTGTCGCGACGGTAGAGCGCTCGCCCGGAGCTGGTCAAAAGCGAGCTTGTACCGGTCGACAGGTCCATCCTCCTCCAGATAGAGCATCCCGTCGAGGTATCCCAGGCTGACAACGTCCAGATCCATGGGATCCGGGTACGAGAAGATAGTGAACGCGCCATCCAGTCCGGCGTGCCAGCCCTGTCCGAAGGGAACGACTTGGACAGACAGTTGGGGTGGATTGTTCAACTCGATGAGCCGTTGGAGCTGAGCGGCCATTACCTTCGGTCCGCCGACCGTGCGGTGAAGTACGGCTTCGTCCAGCAGGCAGACGAACTGTGGCGGGTTCTCCCTCCGCAGGATCTCCTGCCGGTCCATCCGTACGGTGATGAATGACTCGATCCGATCCTCGGGAGCGCCCTTCTCAACGTTTCGGATGGACTCCTCCGCGTACTCCCGCGTCTGTAGGAGGCCAGGGACCAGGAGCGGCTGGAAGGCCAGTATCCGGACTGCGTCGGACTCGATGCTGATCTGCTCCTCGAAGTGTTCGCCAACGAGGTCGCTGTACTGCGCCCACCAGCCCTTGCGTCGGCCCTCCCGCGCCATGGTCGTCAGCGCCGTCTTGAGGCGCTGGTCCTCCACCCGGTACAGGGCCAGCAGCGCTTCGGCCTCCAGCTTGGTGATTCCCTGACGTCCGTTCTCCTGGCGGGAGATTTTGGACTTGTCGCCGCCGATGCGCTCGGCGGCCTCCTCCATCTTGATGCCCGCCGCTTCGCGCAGGCGCTTGAACTCGCCGCCTACCTTGCGGCGTCGGACCGTTGGACGTGGATGGCTCGGCAACTCGGCCTCCTTTCCGGATGAGTTCGGCAGTGGTGTGCCGTATCGAACCACAGCATCTCCAACTGTCGCCACGCACCAACTCGGTTGGCAAGTTCTTGCCAATCTACAATTTTGTAGCTCACCTAGTTGCGGTACGAGCATGGGTGGGTCCACTCTGTTGCCATCACAGATGGCGTCCGAGAAGTCACGGGGCGTCAAAGCCACTTGCGATGCGCCTGGTTCAGGGCGCCGAAGGAGCCATGGGCGTCATGGCAGACACAGACACCACGCAGTACCGGCAGGAGCTGACCGTTCGACCGGGTGTCCTCGCGGGTATCCGTCAGATCGTCGGCGTGTACGTACGGCTCTGGGGCTTTGCCTCGTTGGCGGAGACCACCGCGCTGTGCACGCACGAGCTGCTGTCCAATGTGGGCAAGCACACCAACTCCGCGGAGTGTGTGCTCACTCTCCAGCGCCGGCTTGACGGCGTCCGCGTAGTGGTCAGCGACACCAGCGGTGAACTGCCTGTCGTCCGCGAACCGGACTGGGCCGCCGAGAGCGGGCGCGGCCTGGTCGTCCTGGCAAGCATGGCCGATACCTGGGGAGTTGAGGGGCACTCCCTGGGCAAGGACGTCTGGTTCGAGATCCGCAGGCCCTCCCGGGAGGTCGCGGCGTGACCGGCGAGTTGAAGGTCCCGTTCATCACGCGGTGGAGTGGCGAGCGGCAGGGCTGATCTCCGCTTCGTTCTCGCCATCCACTCCTGCGTCAGCTCCGCCGCGTAACGGTCATCGACCTGGACGCCGAACTCGCCGCCGAAGGAACCGGAGTTCGGCTTCAGGCCGCAGAACGCTTCGGGCGTGGGGAGAAGAGTAAAGGATAATGCCGCCGCGTTACGGGTGTCGGAGCGGTCGGTGGAGCGGTGGCGGATGCGGTGGCCGATCCTGAGGACTCGAAGCGGCCGCAGCAGGGTCGAGCCGGGGCGACGGGCGCACAACCAGACCACCAAACAGCGCAAACACCAGGGCGCCGGCAGACCCGTGCCTCGCGCTCAACCGCTTTGACCTGCTTACAGCTGGTCCCCCAGGCCGGCTGGTTCCGGAGGATGCGTCCCGCCACCGTCCTTGACGTCCTGCTCGCAGGTTCGTCGGTCGTAGGACTGGTCATTGGGGATCAACAGCACTCCGGCAACCTGCTCAGGGTGCTCGACGGCGAGCCAGTCGTCGCCCGTGAGGTCAGCGTCCGGCCCGAACGCCTCGGACGAATAGACCGTCTGACACCCCAACGCCACGCGCTCCTTATCGACCGCGCAGGCATCCACTCCAGGGTCGGATATTTCATCGGCGCCGTCGAAGCGGTAGTGGAAGTGGACCTGGTCACCTTCGGAGGGCACCTGCGGATGGGGCTCAAGGCGCCAGTCAACGACCTCGGCGGTGACGCCGAGAGGCTGCCCGGACGTGTCCTCGACCTGCACCTTGACACCGGCCTCACCGCGCTTTGCCGTCGTGTCGGTGCAGCCCCGGAGGGAAGAGCAGCCGGGCAGGGCGAGAATCACCAAAGCCAACGGGGCACCGGCAAGTACCCGTGCGGGGAACACTGAGATGACCTCCGGTCGGGGTGGGGCGGAGCAGTGTATCCCGGGGCCTACGCGACACCGACGGCGGCCCGAGCGAGATCGCCCCCGCACAGCTGAGCCACCGCACTGACGGGTAGTCGGCGGTGCGGTCGATGCGCCACATCTTCTGGTCGGGCAGGTCGGCCGGCTGCGGCGCGTAGGTGTAGCCGGGACGAAGTCCAGGCTCCCTGGTGCCACGGCCGCCTTCCGGGCGAGTCGGCCGCCCCGGGGCGCGGAGACGCCCCGGCCCCGCACGGCCGCCGGCGCCGACATAAAGCGCCCCGGAGGCGAACCGAGCCCTCAAAAGAACACCGGGAACGGACCCGGCCGGCGCAGGGGGCGCTCCCCGCCGGCCAGGTCCTTGTCCCGTGCAGCGGGGAGAGTCACACCCCGGTGTGCAAGGCGATACGCTCATCGCCCGCGTACACGTTCATGGACGAGCCGCGCAGAAAGCCGACCAGGGTCAGCCCGGTCTCGGCCGCGAGATCGACGGCGAGCGATGACGGCGCGGAGACCGCCGCCAGCACCGGGATTCCCGCCATCACGGCTTTCTGCGCCAGCTCGAAGGAGGCACGGCCCGACACCAGCAGGATCGCCCGGGAGAGCGGCAGCAGATCCTGCCGCAGTGCCCGGCCGACCAGCTTGTCGACCGCGTTGTGCCGGCCCACGTCTTCCCGGATGTCCAGCATCTCGCCGCTCTCCGAGAAGAGGGCCGCAGCGTGCAGCCCTCCGGTCCGGTCGAAGACCTGCTGTGCCGCCCGCAGCCGGTCCGGGAGTCCGGCGAGGAACTCCGGCTCCACCTGGATCCGGGGATCGTCACCGATCGGGAAGCGGGCGGTGGTCCGTACCGCGTCCAGGCTGGCCTTGCCGCACAGTCCGCACGAGGAGGTCGTGTAGACGTTGCGCTCCAGTGTGATGTCCGGGACCGGCACATCGGGAGCGAGCTGGACATCGACCACGTTGTAGGTGTTGGAGCCGTCGGCCTTGGCTCCGGCGCAGTACACGATGGAGCGCAGATCGGCAGCGCTCGCGAGGACGCCCTCGCTCACCAGGAAGCCCGCCGCGAGTGCGAAGTCGTCGCCCGGGGTGCGCATGGTGATGGCGAGCGGCTTGCCGTTCAGCCGGATTTCCAGTGGCTCCTCGGCCACCAGAGTGTCAGGACGGGCCGAGACGACTCCGTCCCTGATACGGATGGTGCGACGGCGTTCGGTGACCCGTCCCATGGTGATCAGTCCTACTCGTCAGGCGTTCAGCGCTGCTGTACGTGCTGGTAGCCGAAGCGGCCCTTGATACAGAGGTTGCCGTGTGTCACGGGGTTGTCGTGCGGAGAGGTGACCTTGACGATCTCATTCTCCTGTACATGCAGTGTCAGATTGCATCCGACGCCGCAGTACGCGCAGATCGTGGTGGTCTCGGTCTGCGCCGACTCGTCCCATGTTCCGGCTTCCCGCATGTCGAACTCCGACTTGAAGCTGAGCGCTCCGGTCGGACACACCTCGATGCAGTTGCCGCAGTAGACACACGCGGAGTCGGTGAGCGGAGTGTCGTGCTCGGTGGAGATACGGGCGTCGAAGCCCCGGCCCGCCACAGAGATCGCGAAGGAGTTCTGCCACTGTTCGCCGCATGCGTCCACACACTTATAGCACTGGATGCACTTGTCGTAGTCACGGACGTACAGATCGTTGTCGACCTTGGGCTCCTCGTTGAGCCGGGCCGCGTCCGCGCCGAAGCGCTCCGGCTTCGCCTCGTACTCCTTGATCCATTCGGCGGCCCTCGGTGTGGTCGAGAGATCCGTCGAGGAGGCGAGGAGTTCGAGGACGACCTTACGGCTGTGCCGGGCACGCGGACTGTCCGTGCTGACCGTCATACCGGCCTCGGCCTTGCGTGAGCAGGCCGGAGCGAGCACACGCGCGCCCTCGACCTCCACGACACACACCCGGCAGGCGTTCTTCGGCGTCAGTGTGTCGCCCTCGCAGAGCGTCGGGATGTCCTTGCCCGCCGCCCGGCAGGCGTCCAGGATCGTGGAGCCTTCCGGCACCCGTGTCTCCTGGCCGTCGAGTGTGAACTCGATCAGCCGGCGCGGCAACTGGAGCGGTATCGCGGTCACTTGTAGGCCCCCAGACGGTCGATGGCGGACTCGACGGCACTCCACGCGGTCTGTCCCAGACCGCAGATGGAGGCGTCCTTCATGGCCTGACCGACCTCGCGCAGCAGCGCGATGTCGTCGGCCGCCGCGGCACCGGTACGGTCCACGATCCGGTGCAGCGCTTCCTCCTGACGGACCGTGCCGACCCGGCAGGGCACGCACTGGCCGCAGGATTCGTCACGGAAGAACTCGGCGATACGGACGAGGATTCTGGGCAGTTCGACCGTGTCGTCCAGCACCAGCACCACGCCGGAACCCAGCGTGGTGCCGGCGGCCCGGGTGCCCTCGAAGGTGAGCGGGATGTCCAGCTCGTCCGGCCGTACGAAACCGCCCGCCGCGCCGCCGAGGAGGATCGCCCGCATGGTGGGCGACGGGCCCGCCAGTTGGAGCAGCTCGCCGAGCGTGGCGCCGAACGGCAGCTCGTAGATACCGGGCCGCTCCACATTGCCCGAGACACAGAAGAGCTTGGGGCCGGTGGACTGGCCGGTACCGATCGCCGCGTACGCCTGCGCGCCGCCGGTCAGGATGGGCAGCACATTGATCAGCGTCTCGACGTTGTTCTCGGCGGTGGGCTTGCCGAACAGGCCCTTCTCCACCGGGAACGGAGGCTTGGAGCGCGGCTCGCCGCGATAGCCCTCGATCGAGTTGAACAGCGCGGTCTCCTCACCGCAGATGTACGCGCCGGCGCCGCGCCGGATCTCGATGTCGAACGCGTATCCCTGGCCGAGGACGTCGTCCCCGAGCAGTCCGCGGGCGCGCGCCTGGTCGATCGCGTGCTGGAGGAGCCGCAGGGCGCGCGGATACTCGCCGCGCAGATAGAGGAAGCCGCGCTGCGCGCCGACCGCGTACCCGGCGATGGTCATCGCCTCGACCAGCGAGTACGGATCGCCCTCCATGACCACCCGGTCCTTGAAGGTGCCGGGCTCGGACTCGTCGGCGTTGCAGACCAGATAGTGCGGATGGGCGGGCTGGGAGGCGGTGGCCTGCCACTTGCGCCCGGTGGGGAAGGCCGCGCCGCCACGGCCCACCAGACCGGCGTCGGTGACCTCCCGGATGACTCCGGCGGGCCCGAGCTCGAAGGCCCGCCGCAGCGCCGTGTAGCCGCCGTGCGCGCGG
>NZ_FMDK01000521.1 GCF_900091995.1 Streptomyces sp. MnatMP-M17 | reverse complement strand
GCAGCGAGCGCGTGTGCCGGGCGTCGCGGGCCAGGCGGGACTTTCGAAACACGCCCTAGCCGCGGTTGAGGGCGGCGAGTTGGGTGGCGAAGATACGGGCGCCGCCTTGGGCGGGGTGGCGTACGGCCGCTGCGGTGACGCCGTTGCGGGCGAGGGCGTACTGGGATTTGCGGCCGACGGCGATGACCGTGGTGATGGAGAAGGCCTCCGCCAGCGCGAGGACAATCGGTACGCCATCGGCGATTTCGGCGGCCCGAGGCGTGCGGTTGGACTCGGGGCGGCCGGGCTCGTGCGGGTGGTTGGGGTAGACCGGCCAGGAGATCGGCAGCGGGCCCTGCCAGTCGGCCAGCGCGCTCCACACGGCGGCCGAGGACGCCTCCCAGGTGTACGCGGGCGCCACGGGCAGTTCAAAACCGTCGCCCTCCGGAGCACCGGTGATCAGTCCTGGGCGGGCGGTGAGCTGACGCATGCTCATGAACGGAACGCCGGAGATGGTGTGACCACGGTATCCGGGAGCCTCACCGACCAGGAGTACGGTGGGCCGGATGTCCGCCATCAGCTCAAGGTAGTGGCGCAGATTGCGGTCACGCAGCCGACCGTACTCGTCCGGTCCGTGGAGGGACTCCGCGTCGTCCGGGACGGGAAGGGCGTGCAGCAGCTCCCAGAACCGGTCGGTGTCGATCGCCTTCATCGTCGGCGCCCTTTCCAGCGCCCGCCGTGCCGTCGGGACGGGCGGGCTTCGGATACGTACGACCGCGAGTCTACGACCGGTCCGCTGGTGCCGATGGGTGCCGATGGGCTGTCGGCCGCGCGGCGGCCCACGCTCCTTATGCCTTTACGGGCGACTGCGCCGGCGTCCCGACCGGTGGTCGTCGGCCTCACTCCCCGTCAGCTCGCGCTCAGTCGGCAAGCTTCTCCCAGATCGAGACGTGCTGGCGGCTGTCGTTCGTCAACGGGTCCCGCGTCCATCCCTCCCACCGCCCGCGCAGCCGTAGCCCGGCGAGCTGGGCCATCAGATCGAGTTCGGCCGGCCAGACATACCGGAAGGGAATGGATCGGTACTCGCCACGGCCGTCGACAACATCGATGTAGTTCGAGCTCATGGTCTGGGTGGCGAGGTCGTCGTAGATGTCGAACGCCCACTGTGTAGGGCTCACATGGAACGGTACGGCGTTCTGCCCCGGCGGCAGCTTTCGCAGTTCGGGGATCATGACCTCGATCACGAAACACCCTCCGGGTTCGAGATGGGCCGCGACATTGCGGAAGCACGCCACCTGCGCCTCCTGTGTGGTCAGATTCATGATCGTGTTGAAGACCAGATACGCGACGGAGAACGTCCCGTCCACCTTCGTCGTCGCGAAGTCACCGATGGTCACACCGATCGCGTCGCCGCCCGGCTTGGCGCGCAGCCGGGCGACCATCGCCTGTGACATGTCGATACCGTGGACCGGGACACCGCGGCGCGACAGCGGCAGCGCGATACGTCCTGTACCGATACCCAGCTCAAGTGCCCTGCCCTGACCGGCGAATTCCGCCAGAACGTCGACCGTCGCCTCCACGGCGCTCGGCTCGAACGGGCCTCCTGACGAATCGTCGTACGTCGCCGCAACACGCTCATCGAAGTAGCCGTCGTGATCATCCATAGCCGGGACCGTACTGCAGAGGACGTCCACGGCACTCGGCATTTCTTCTCCGGTCACTCTGCGGCGGTCGGATGACTCTCTCCTCGGTCTCCTTCGTCTTGCGGAGTGTCATGGCCGATGATGATGTACAGGGCTGCGTCTGTGTCTTCGGTGCGGCATCGGCTGTCCCAGGAAGGGAGTTCCTGATGAGGGAAACGACATCGGACCGGTCCTCACCGGATGACCAGCCCCGCCGTGCCTCGGGGGAAGTCTCCTCCGGGGAAATCGCCTCTGGGGAAGTCGCCTCGAAGGAAGAGGCCGAGGTGATCGTGGTGGGAGCGGGACCTGCGGGCTCGTCCGCCGCCTTTCATCTCGCGAAGGCGGGCGTCGATGTGTTGCTGCTGGAGAAGTCCCACTTCCCTCGCGAAAAGGTGTGCGGAGACGGTCTGACCCCGCGGGCGGTGTACCAGCTCATTCGGATGGGCATCGATATCAACTCCCCGGGCTGGATGCGTTCACGCGGAATGCGCTGGGTGGCCGGAGACCATCGGGTGCATATCGACTGGCCCGATCTGGGGCGCTATCCGGATTTCGGTCTCTCGCGCAGTCGGCATGATTTCGACGACATCCTGGCCCGGAACGCGGTAGCCGCCGGGGCGCGGCTGCGCAGCGGGGTGAAGGTGACGCATCCCGTGACCGATCGCGCCGGTCGCATCATCGGCGTGACCGGCGTGACCGGCGCCTCCGCAGTCGCCGGAGGGCCGGAACCCGCGGTCTACCGTGCGCCGATCGTCGTCGCCGCCGACGGCGCCTCCGCCCGGCTCGCTCTCGCCATGGGCCTGGAGCGGGACAAGAGCCGGCAGATAGCGACGGCCGCTCGCCGTTATTACCACAGTGCCGAGCGTTCTCAGGAGGAGTATCTGGAGCTCTGGGCCGATCTCCGTTTTCCCGGGAGCGACCGCTATCTGCCCGGATACGGCTGGATCTTTCCGATGGGTGACGGCCGGGTCAATGTAGGGCTCGGCGCGCTGCCTCACCGGCGGTACGGAAAAGCGGATCTGCGGGCCGCGTTGGCGCAATGGCTGGCCCGTACGCCTCATGCGTGGGGACTACGTGACGAGAACGCCGACGGCCCTGTCAGAAGCGCGGCTCTGCCTCTCGGTTTCAACCGCCATCCGCTGTACACCCGTGGGCTGATCCTGGTCGGCGACTCGGGCGGGATGGTCAGCCCGTGGAACGGCGAGGGCATCGGCCAGGCCATGGAAGCCGGCGAGGTCGCGGCGGAGAGCGCCGCGCTGGCGCTGGCCCTCCCCCAGGGACCGAGGCGGGAGCGCGCGCTGCGCCACTACCCGGTCGAGATGAACCGCCGCTGGGGACGCTACTACCGTCTCGGCAACGCCGCCGCCGACCTCGTCTTCAGCCGCTCGGGCTTCCAGCCGGTCCTCAACCGCTACGTCATGGGCTCGCCCTTCCTGCTCAAGACGCTGGCGCGCCTGCTCGCCAACCTCACCGACAAGCCCTCGCAGGACATGATCGACCATGTACTCAATACGATCGTCCGCCTGGTCCCGTCACCACGGACGGTCCGCCGCTGAGAAACTCGCCCGCGGCGCTGCTCCGTCGGTCGGTTGCGGGTACAGGTGTCCGGTATTGAGCCGCGCTGTTGTGTGTGATCCGGCCAATCCCGGTATGTGGCCAGGGCGTGTGATGGGGTGTGAGGGACGCACCCCATTTCCTTGGAAGGACGCCTGTCATGCAACGTTCCTTCGCACGCCGGAGCTTGTTGGGAGCAGCCGCCGCCGTCGGTGGCGCGGCGCTTCTGGGTCCGCTGGGCGGTACGGCAGGCGCCCC
>NZ_FMDK01000417.1 GCF_900091995.1 Streptomyces sp. MnatMP-M17 | reverse complement strand
CCGACTCCGTCATGTCGGAACCGGCGGAACCGGCGGAGTCCGTCGGTCAGAGGCCGCCGGTGTGGAGCAGCCGGTTGGGTGAGCCCTTGCTGATGGGCGACAGCACATTCTTGCTGGACTGCCCGGCGAGCCAGAGCGCGATGTCCTTCGGGCTCGCGTCCGGATGCTTCTCCTTGTAGAGCGCGGCGACGCCGGCGACATGCGGGCTCGCCATGGAGGTGCCGCTCTGTGCGACGGAGCCTCCGCCCAGTCCGGCCGAGACGATGGCGGCGCCGGGAGCGTAAGTCCACACGCACTCGCCGTAGTTGCTGAACTCGGTTTCCCGGTCCTGTCTGTCCGTCGCGCCCACGGTGACCACCTGCTTGGCGCCCGCCGGCGAGACAGCGCAGGCGTCCGCGGACTCATTGCCCGCCGCGACGACGGGCAGGACGCCTCGGGCCGCGATCGCGTCGGCCGCGTCGTCGACCGCCTTGGACGAAGGCCCGCCCAGGGACGCGTTGAGGACCGCGGGCTGCTTGGCGTTCTTGGCGATCCAGTCGAGTCCGGCGAGGATACCGGCCCAGGTGCCATGGCCCCGGCAGTCGAGTACGCGTACGGCGACCAGCGAGACCGCGCGGGCCACACCATGGATCGTTCCGCCCGTGGTGCCCGCCACATGGGTGCCGTGCCCGTTGCAGTCCTGGCCCTCGCGCCGGTCGGGAACGGCGTCGAAGCCGACGGTTGCGCGGCCACCGAACTCACTGTTCGCGGTCTCGATCCCGGTGTCGACAATATAGGCCGTGACGCCCTTGCCCGTACCACTCACGGTGAACTCGTTGTCGAGCGGCAGGCTCCGCTGGTCGATCCGGTCCAGTCCCCAGCTCGCGACGGCGCCTCCGGTCCGTCCGGGATCCGGCCCGGTCACGGGCGGACCGACCGCGACCCGGCCGTTCTCCTCGACCGCCGCGACGCCGGGAAGCGCGCGCACCGCGCTGAGCTGGGACGAAGTGAGGACGGCGGCGAATCCGCGCAGAGTGGTCTCGTACGTGAAGAGCGGATCGAGCCCGAGCCGCCGTACCGCGTCGGCCGGCGAGAGCGTGGGCTTCAGCGTGACGATGTACTGGTGCGGGACCGCCCGGGCGGAACGTTCCACCGGAATATGGTCCTCACGGGGCCCGGCCTTGGCGTCGGTACCGCTGAGCAGAGGGACGAGCAGCAGAAGGGCGGCCGGTGCCCAGCGCGTGCGCAGACGCATGCGTTCTCCTTGGAATGACGGATTCGGTCGCGGACAGAAGCGAAAGAGCCGACGGAGTCGACAGTGCTGTACGCGATGTATGAAAACCCGTCCTTCACGGAGGAAAACGCGTCCTTCGGCCACGACACACGCGCCGCTCGAACGACATCGGCCGAATGGCGCAGCAGACGGCGCGGCCGGTGACCGTACGGGTGCCGGTGACTGTACGGATCAGGCGACAGGGAGCGCCTGTTCGGACCAGATGGCCTTGCCGGTGGGAATCTGGCGCGTGCCCCAGCGCTCGCTGAGCTGAGCCACCAGCAGCAGTCCCCGTCCGCCTTCGTCGAAGACCCGGGCCCGGCGCATATGCGGAGCGGTGGTGCTGCTGTCGGAGACCTCACAGATCAAGGTGCGATCACGGATCAGCCGTAGCTGGACAGGGCCGCCGGCGTGCAGGATGGCATTGGTGAACAGCTCGCTGACCACCAGCTCCGTGCTGAAGGTCAGTTCCTCAAGGCCCCAGGAGACGAGCTGGCCCGTCACCCGTTCCCGGGCGTCGGCGACCAGCGACGGCTCGGCCGGCAGCTCCCAGGTGGCGACCTGACCGTCGTCAAGCGCATGGGTGCGTGCGACCAGAAGGGCTACGTCGTCAACGGGACGTGTGGAGAACAGGGACCGCAGCACGGAGTCGCAGATGGACTCCAGCGATGCGGCGGGTGTGCTCAGGATGTCGCAGAGCACCTCGATGCCGGAGCCGACGTCATGCTCACGGGACTGGATCAGTCCGTCGGTGTAGAGGGCCAGCAGACTGCCCTCCGGGATCTCGAACTCCACTGATTCGAAAGGCAGATCGCCCAGGCCCAGCGGCGGACCGGCCGGCAGCCGGACCACCTCCACCGTGCCATCGGGCTTGGCGAGCACGGGCGGCGGATGGCCGGCGCGCGCCGCGCAGCAGCGGCGGGACACCGGATCGTAGACGGCGTAGAGACAACTCGCCCCGACATAGGCGTCGTCGGCCGCGGTGTCGGCGTTCTCCGCCGCGCCGACGTTCTCCGAGGCGAGCCGTACGACCACATCGTCGAGATGGGTGAAGAGCTCGTCCGGCGGCAGGTCCATGTCCGCGAGCGTGCGCACGGCGGTACGCAGCCGGCCCATGGTGGCGGACGCGTGGATGCCGTGGCCGACGACATCGCCCACCACCAGGGCGACCCGGGAGCCGGAGAGCGGAATGACATCGAACCAGTCGCCGCCCACGCCGTACTCGGAGTCGGCGGGCCGGTAGCGGGTGGCGACCTCCACGGCCGACTGCGGTGGCAGTCCGCGTGGCAGCAGACTGCGTTGCAGGGTGACGGCGGTGCTGCGCTCGCGTGTGAACCGCCGTGCGTTGTCGATACAGACGGCGGCACGGGCCGCGAGTTGCTCGGCAAGCAGCAGATCCTCCTCGGTGAAGGCCTCCGGGTTGACGCTGCGGCAGAACAGGGCCGCGCCCAGGATGTTTCCCCGGGCCACCAGAGGCGCCGCGATGATCGACTGGACGCCGTAGCGCGGGCAGTTGGCGGCCCGCCTGGGATCGCGCGTCATCCACCGGGTGTATTCGGTGTCCCAGGGTCCGGTGAGAACGGCCCGGCCGGTGGTCAGACAGCGGGCGGGCGGCGAGTACTCGGGATAGTTGTCCACCTCGCCGACGGCCACGGCGGCCTCGGGCACATCGGGCCGGTGGGCGGACTGGTGCGCGACGCGGCGCAGCCGTACATCGCCGGTGAGCGGATCGGGCGTCGGCTCGTCACCGCGCAGTACGGAGTCCACCAGATCGACGCTGATGAAGTCGGCGAACCGGGGCAGCGGTGTGCTCGCCAGCTCCTCGGCGGTACGGGTCACATCCAGAGTGGTGCCGATCCGCAGGCCCGCCTCGTTGAGCAGGGCGAGTCCCTCGCGGGCCCGGTACTCCTCGCTGATCTCAAGCCCGGCCACGGCGACGGCCAGGACCTGTCCGTACTCGTCGGTGAGCGGCGAGAGCGATACGGTCCAGGCGCGCTCATGGTGTTCGCCCGCCGCCCGGCGGAAGGTCAGCGCGGTCTCGGGCTCGCCGGTGCGCAGTGCCCGTCGCATGGGCCTCTCGACCTCGGCGTCCACTCGGTTCTCCGTCAGGAATCCGGAACGTCGTCCGCGCATTTCTTCCTCCGTGAGGCCGACGATCCGGCACATTTCATGGTTGGCGCGGAGCAGCCGGAGATCCGTGTCGTGGATCGCCATCGGAAGCACCGCCTGGGCGAATGACCGCTCCGTCAGATCGGCGTCACGAGCGGCGCCGGGCTCCGCCACGGTCGCCAGCAGCCACTGGCCGGCCCCACCGCCGCTACCGGTCCCACCACCGTTGCCGTCGCGGTCGCCGAGAGGGCAGGCCAGCAGATCCACATCCATGGGACCGCTGTCCCGGTGGCGTACCGCGATCCGGCCGCTCCACAGCTCCTGGCGGGCCAGCGACCGCCATCCGGAGGCGGGCAGAGCGCCCTGGAGAAGTCCCTCGGCCTTGTGTCCCACGATCTCGACGGGCGCGTAGCCGAGCATCTGCTCGGCGGCGGTGCTCCAGCGGATGACGACGCCGCGCGCGTCGACCGTCGCCGTAGCCCACCTGACGCCACCGCCGGACCCGGTCGGCGCCTCCCCCGTGGCCGTGCCACGCGTGTCATCCATTCCGATCTCAACTTTCGGACAATTTTCTTACTCTTCACATAGGGAACTTTTACTCCTTCGCATCTGATATTCCCTTCATGGGAGACGTCATGCGCGGCGGTGCCATCCATCGGCGGCCGGACAGGGCCCGGCCGTCCATATGGCCAGACCCCACCGCTCCGGTGGATTGATGGTGGTCCGGCCCGTGCTCCACGGTGTGCGAGCCGCCCTACTCTCCGTACCCACAAGAGGGGGACGCCTCGAAGGAGCCGCCATGCATCGAACCCGCACAAGAAACCTTTTCTCCGTCGGACTGCTGCTCGCGCTGCTGGTCACTCTGCTCGGCGTGGGCGGGCCCGGGTTCGTGCCCGTGGCGCGGGCCGCGTCACTCACCGAAGTCACCGGTTTCGGTTCAAACCCGGGAAATCTGCGGATGTTCCGCTATGTGCCGGACGGACTGCCCGCGGGCCGCCCGCTTGTCGTGGCGATGCACGGCTGCACCCAGTCGGCCGCCGCGTACGACACGGAGACCGGCTGGACCAAGTGGGCCGACCAGTGGGGCTTCGCGCTGCTGCTGCCGCAGCAGCAGTCCGGGAACAATCTCAACTCCTGCTTCAACTGGTTCGAGTCCGGGGACATCGGGCGGGGCGCGGGCGAAGCCCTGTCGATCAAACAGATGACGGACCGGATGAAGACCGATCTGGGCAGTGACCCGGCCCGGGTGTACGCGACCGGGCTCTCCGCGGGCGCCGCGATGACCAATGTGGTGCTCGCCGCCTATCCGGATGTCTTCGCCGCCGGAGCGCCGGTGGCGGGACTGCCCTACGCCTGCGCGACCAGTGTGCTGGCCGCCTACACCTGTATGAATCCGGGAACGAATCTGACACCGGCCGCCTGGGCGGACAAGGTCCGTGGCGCGTATCCCGGTTACACCGGGCGCAGGCCGTCGGTCTCGGTCTGGCAGGGCACCGGTGACACAACGGTCGTGCCCGCCAATATGAGGGAGACCGTGGAGCAGTGGACCGCCGTCCACGGCACGGACGCCACGGCCGACACCAACGACACCGTGGCCGGCTATCCGCACGCGGTGTACCGCGACGGTGCGGGACGGGCCGTGGTGGAGACGTACTCGCTCACCGGTATGGGACACGGCCAGCCGGTCGACCCGGGCACGGGAGCGGAGCAGTGCGGCACCGCGGGCGCGTACATCCTCGATGTGAACCTCTGCGCCTCGTACCGCATCGGACAGTTCTGGGGTCTGGACGGCGGCGGCGGAACGCCTGAGGAGCCGGGAGAGCCGGGTGGAGAGCCGCCGAGCACCGCGGTGTTTCCGAGTGTGGCCGCGGACGACGGCTATGTGAAGGCGTCGGCGAGCGGCGGCGGTCCGGTGGTCGGCACGCTCGAAGGCAGCCTCGGTGTGGCGGTCGGCCGTGGGACGGACGGGCTGCACAACCGGGCGCTCTTCTCGTTCGACACCTCGTCCCTGCCGGACGGCGCGACGGTGAAGCGGGCGTATGTGACGGTGGCGCGCGCCAGTGGCAGCGGTGATCCGTGGGCGGCGGGCAACCGGCTGGTGCTGGATGTCAGGAGTGGATGCTTCGGCGCGGCCTGCACGACGGGCGCGGACGACTGGGCCGCCGCGGCCTCGGTGAGTGAGGCGGCGGAGTTCGGTGCCTTCTCCTCGGGGACGAAGGCGTCCGGCGACTTCACCGCGGTGAACCGTACGGGCGTCACCCAGGCGCGGCTGCGGCTGGTCAACGCGCCGGCATCGACGGCGTACGTCTTCCTGAGGTCGGGAGCCGACGCGACGCTGACGGTGGAGTGGGAGTAGCAGCCACTACGCAACACTGCACAGCACAGCAGCATCACGTAACACAACGCAGCTCAGCACAGCACCAAGCGCGCGGTGGCGCGGCCGAGGCGGTATTCCGGCCGCGCCACCGGGATCAGCGATTGACCAGTTCCATATAGCGGTCCCAGTTCCAGTACCGCCCGGGATCGGTGTGTGTGGCGCCCGGGACCTCGCTGTGCGCGATGATGTGGCCACGGTCCTTCGGTACGCCGTACCGGTCGCAGACGGCGGCGGTCAGCGCCGCGGACGACTCGTACATCGCGCCGGTGAAGTACTCGGGCCGGTCCACCCAGCCCTCGTGCTCGATTCCGACACTGCGGGTGTTGTAGTCCCAGTTGCCGGCGTGCCAGGCGATGTCCTTCTCCCGCACGAACTGGCCCACGTATCCGTCCGCCGAGGCGACCATGTAGTGCGCGGAGACGTTCTTGGCCGGATTCTGGAAGATCTTCCTGGCGCTCTGGAAGGACACCTGTGTCACATGGATGATGACGAACTCGACCGGATACTCCGAAGGGCGGCTGGACACGGTGTAGTTGGAGGGACTGGCCGGGATCCAGTCCGGGACGGGACGGACGGTACCGCGCTGTTCACCGGCCCGCGCTACGGCGGAGGCCGTGGCGATCGCGAGAGACGTGGCGCCGAGATACGCGCCCGCGCGCAGTAACGTACGGCGCGGTGGGCCGGATTCGTCGGTTTCCATGGGGAGCTCCCGTGTGTTTTCCATAGCCGTGCGGGTGGTGACGCGCGTAGCGCCGTCGGTCCCATGCGCCCGTGGCACAGCGGGCGTTGGCGGTGCGTGCAGCGTACCCGGACACCGGAGCACCGTCCTTCCACCGACACGCGTGTCACCCGTTCGTGGAAGACCATCCGTCCGCGCACAAAGACTTGGCGAACGCTTCCATACTTCGGCCCAGCCCTGACAGCACTGAGCCAGGAACGGTGAAAGCGATGAACTCCCCCAGCGTGAGTCTGCGCCGGCCCGAGCCGCCGTATTACGAGCCGGCGCTGCTCGACGCGGACCATCCCACCATGCCGGAGGCGTATCGCATCCGCGCCGGGCCGCGATGGAGCGCGCGGATCGCCCGGAAGGCAGGGCCGTACTCGATCCCGCTCCCTCGCCGCCGCTCGGTCACGGCGGACAGCGGTACCGCGTCGGAGCAACCGGCGCGCGGCCGTGACACCTCGATATAGCAAGGTGGCGGCAGCGCGACGCCGGTCGCCCGCGCCCCGCTGTGCACCGACCACGCCTGCTCTCCCCCGTCGCCCCCGTCGGGCCGCGACGAACTCAGCGAGCACTCGTCGCCCTTGCCCGCATCCATGGCGAACTCGACCTCAACTCCCGCCTGAGCTCCGGACTTTGACGCCGGGACATCGAGCGGTGCCACGAACGCGACCTGGTCGAGCCGCCACTGGCTGTCCGGGCGTGTGGTGTCGCAGACGGTGAGCATGGGGTCGATCTGCGCGGCGGCCGGCAGTACGGGTGTCCCACCGATCCGGTGGTCCCGGGCCACCGGATCGTCTCCGCCGAGATGGTGCCGGACGCGGATCACAGTCGTAGATCGAATCTGTCCGTGGCCTCGATGCCGAGACGGATGGCGAATGTGTCGCGTTTCGGCCGCATTACGTCCGCCGGCCGGCGTGAGTCGGTGTGAGTCGGTGTGAGTCGGTGTGATCCACCGCGAGCAGACGACAGGCCTCGGCGAAGCCGAGACCTGTGTCCACTTCGGCCTGGGTCAGGCCGGTCAGCCTGTGCCGGTCACCTCATTTCGGTTGCGTGGGCCTCGTTTGCGTGGGCCCGAGCCGGCTCTCCTGTGTGGGCCCGAGCCGGGTCTCTTCCGTGGTGCCGAACCGGCGTTTCCCGCTCTTCATCGCCGCAGCCGCGCACAGCAGACCGAGCAGGAAGGTGAGGGCGCCGATGACGACATTGCTCCAGATGATGCCCTTGTCGGGACCGATGGAGCTGCTCACGACCCATGGAGACACGATCAGCCACACTCCCAGGAGGCACATGGCCCAGCTCAGCCCGTACATCCTGGCCGGAGCCCTGGTGAAGCCGAGTGCCAGCACGACGATCGCGATGCCGATGATCAGATTGTGGATCGCCAGCGACCGCTGAGTGTTCGAGAAGTGCAGGATCCACGGTGACAGCGCGCAGTACAGACCGACGAGAAACACCGGTCCGTCCACGAGTGCCACATCGCGCCCACCGAGCATGCGCGCGTAACGCTCCTGCATCTCGGGGACATCGGGATGACCGGCAAGGTCCCCCCTCGCATGTGAAACGTCGGCCATACGACTCGCCTCCTTCGTTCGCCGCAAGTCTGACCGCGATGCGCGACACCGGGTCGCGCTCAGTCCATTCTGCGCGCTTTGTCGGATTTTGTTAAACGCAAGCGCGCTCGCACCCGTCGTCACCACCGCTCAACGGAACGTATACAAAGCCGAACTGCTCGGGCATGCCTGCCCAAAGGCACGCAGGGCAACGGGACGGTGGCAGTGAGTCGCGCCCGCCAGCGCGCCTTCCACCGCGCCCTTTCACCGTGTCCGCCACCGGACCTGCACCGCAACTCCGTTGCTTCCAGGATCATTTCGCTGGATCCTTGACCACGGCTGATGGGCCGCGAGCGGAGGAGTGGTCATGTCGTACGTGGGGGAACTGCGGCTCACGGACGGGACTTCGGTCCCTTTGGAGATCACCGAGGCCGAGGACGGCGGGATCTCCAGGGCGGCCCGAGGGAGCGCCGAGGTGCACACGGTGGCCGAGACCTTGCAGGAGGCCCTGGACCGGGTGCGGCCCGCGCTCGATGTGATGGTCGAGAAGGTCCGCGAGCTGGCGCGTCCGCCGGACACCGTGGCCGTGGACTTCGGTGTCAAACTCACCGCCGAGGCGGGCGTGGTGGTGGCGAAGGCCGCGACCGAGGCCAATTTCACCGTGCACCTGGAGTGGCACAGCGAAACGCTGACATAGTGTCACGGCCGCGACAGCCGGACCGGAGCGAGTGACAACGAGCGAGTGACGACGGGGTGGAGATGGAGCGCCTGACGCGCATCCCTCTGGACGGTGGTGCCGTCGGGGCGATCGTGGGCCCCGCGATGGTCCGTATCCGCAGCCGTGACGGCACGGTCGCGGGAGCCGGTTTCCTCATCTCTCCCGAACTGGTGTGCACCTGCGCGCATGTCGTGGCCAAGGCGCTGGGCATATCGGCCAGGAGCGAGGAGGCGCCCGGCACGCCCGTACCGCTGGACCTTCCCTTCCTCCAGGAGGAGAACGGTGACACGGTGCCCGGCTCCTCGGCCCAGGTGGTGGCCTGGCGGCCCATCCGACCTGACGAGCGCGGTGACATCGCGATTCTGCGGCTCCCCGGGCCGGCACCGCGCGGAGCGCATCCGCTACGGCTGGTGACCACTCCGGATCTGTGGGGCCACACCGCCCAGGTGTTCGGTTTTCCAGGCAAGGCCGACCAGGGCAAGTGGGCCGCGGCGGAGTTCCGGGACGGACAGGCCCTCGGCTGGGTCCAGATGGACGCGCCGGTGGGCGGCGGCGGCCGTGTCGCCCAGGGATTCAGCGGATCCCCGGTCTGGGACCGCGATCTGAGTGCCGTCGTCGGGATGACCGTGGCGGTGGAGGACGGCGGTCAGGGAGTCTCCTATCTGATTCCGTCCGAGGTGCTGCGGGAGGAGATCCCCGAGTACTTCGACGGACTCCGGCCTCCGTGTCCCTACCGCGGACTGGAGGCGTTCGGGGAGCAGGACGCGGAGGTCTTCCACGGGCGCGGGCGCGAGTCGGCGCGGCTGCTGACGGCCGTCTCGCGCCATCCTGTCGTGGTCGTGGCGGGCCCGTCCGGCAGCGGGAAGTCCTCACTGGTGAACGCCGGGCTGCTGCCCGTACTGCACGCGGACGGAGTCCGTACGGTCACCCTGCGCCCGGTGGCGGGACAGCCGCCACGCCGAATGCTGGCCAACTCCCTGCTGCCACTGCTCGAACCGGATCTCGGCGAGGTCGAACGTCTCTCGGCGGCCGGGCGGCTGGCCGGTCTGCTCGACGAGCCGGAGGAGCTCGCGAGCCTCGCCGAGCGGCTGCTGACGACGGCCGGCCGACTGCTGCTCTTCGTCGACCAGTACGAGGAGTTGGTGGCGGGCGAGGCCGAACAGGCCCGTGAATTCCTGGAGTTGCTCGTCTCGCTCGCGGGCGCGGCCAACTCCGTACGCCAGGACGGCATCCGGGCGGTCCTCACGCTGCGCTCGGCCGCCCTGGACCAGCTTCTGACCGTCGGGACGGCCCAGCTTCTGGAGCATGCGAGCGTGCTCGTGCCGCCCATGGGCCGCGAGCAGCTCCGCGAGGCGGTACGGCTGCCCGCCGAGCGGCTGGGCGTCGCCTTCCAGGACGGCCTGGACGAGCGCATCGTGCAAGACGCGATCGAGTCGGCCGCTCAGCTTCCGCTGGTCGAGTTCGTACTGACCCGGCTCTGGGACGAGCAGAGCCATGGCCTGCTGACCCATCTCGCCTACGACCGGCTGGGCGGTGTGACGGGCGCCCTGGCCGCGCACGCGGACCAGGTCCACGAGCGGTCCCTGACCGACGGCGACCGGGCGCTGGCCCAGCGGCTGTTCGTCCAGCTCGCCCGGCCGGCGGAGCCGGACACCTTTGTCTCCCGTCCCGCCGAGATCGGCCGGCTGGAGCCCGCGCTGGACGCCATCGCCCAGCGTCTCGCCGCGGCGCCCAACCGGCTGGTGGTGATCCGTCAGGACGAGGGACAGCCACGGGTGGCCGCCCTCGCGCACGAGGCCCTGATCCGGGAGTGGAAACCGCTGCGGGAGTGGCTGTCGGCCGACCGCGAGTTCCGCGCCTGGCAGGAAGGACTCCGCTTCGACCTGGGCCGCTGGGCCGGACACGGCCGTGCCGCGGACCAGTTGCCGGCCGGCGAGGAGCTGAGGAGCGCGGAGGCCTGGGCACTGGCCCGCCGCGCCGACATGTCGGCCGAGGAGCTGGCGTACATCAGGGCGGGAACGGAGCGGCGGGAGGCGGAGGAGCGCGAGGCCCGCCGACGCGCCCGGGCGAAGCGGAACTTCACGATCGGGCTGGCCGTGACGACGGTGCTCGCGCTGGTCGCCTCGGTGCTGTTCCTCGTCGAGAACAGCCACCTCGACGAGCAGCTCCGCCGGGCCGCGTCCGCCCAGCTCGCCACCGCCGCCGAGCAGGTGGACGACACCTCCCTCGTCGCCTCGGCGCTGTTCGACGCCGCCGCCTACCGCACGGCGCCCGAGCCGGCGGCGCAGAGCGGGCTGATCGAGCAGTTCCAGCGGCTGCGCAATGTCGAACGGGTCGTCCTCGAAGGGAGGGGGGAGGTCGAGGACGTCCTCATGAGCGATGACGGCCAGCGCTTCACCGTACAGCTCGCCCAGGGAGATGTGCTGACGGTGCGTTCGAGGCAGGAGTCGCTCGCGCCTCGGCGGCTGGCCAAGGGCAGCGCCGACAAGCTGGCCATGTCGTCGGACGGGCGCGTGTCCGTTCTCTCCACCGGCTTCGGGCGGATCGTCACCAGGGACGAGCACAATCGGCGCGTGACGCTGCGCTCCCAGGCCGACGCGCTCCGCAATCCGCGGGGAGCGACCTCACTGCGGTTCGACCGGGCCGGGCGCAGGGTGCTCGCGACAGTGCCGGGGGAAGGCGTGCTGGTCTGGAACGCGAGCGACGGCGGCCGGGCCGGCAAAACGCTGCGTCCGCCGCGCGGGTGGCAGATCGCGGAGGCGTGGTTCGGCGACGCGAACACCGTCATCGGCCGTCTCGCCGAGGAGGGCGCGGAGACGGCGGACAACGGCGGCAGGAACGGGCGGCTGACGGTATGGGAGCTGACGACCGGAGAGGTCCGGCCGGCACCGGGCGGTGACACCGCGACGGCCGGAGCCACCGTCAGCGGCGACGGCACCGCTCTCGTACGGTGCACGGCGGACAACGTCCTCCAGGTCTGGGACATCACGGGCACACCTCGGCTGCGCAACCGGTTCACTCCCTATCAGATCAACGGGGCGTGTCCGCTGACCGTCCCGCGTCTCGACGCCACGGGCCGCTATCTGCTGACCAATCCCACGCGGTACGGCGGCAAGCTGGGCCACTTCGTCTTTCTGGTGATCGATTTGCGGACCGGGCTGCGCAGTGTGCTGGACCTCCCGGCGCCCGCGGCGGCCGATCCGGTGGTCACCGGCTCCGTACAGCTTCCCGCGGTGGCGTTCGCCGGACCGCCGAGTGCGCTGCGGGCCGCGGTCGGTGTGGGCGGTACGGTCGTACTCGCCCGTGTCCGTCCGCCGTCCGAGCTGGAGACGGCGCTGCTCACCGGACGGATGCATCTGGTGGACGCCGACCACCGACGCGTGGTCACGGTGGACGCGAACGGCCTGGGTCTGCGGCTGTGGGATCTCGACTCGCGCAGACAGCTCGCGGCGGTACGGCCCTCACAGGAGCTGCCACGCAGCTATCCGGCCGTCAGCCCCGACGGCACCCGTATGGTCACCGGCACCGCGGACGGCCGTGCCGTCCTGGTCTGGGAGCTGCCCGGTCTGCGCGAGGTCCGCCGGATCGGTCTTCCTGCGCCCGAAGGGATCGATCCGGGCCGGCCCGATCCCCGTACGGCGCTCACTCCGGCGGGTACGGACATCTCGTTCGGGGACGAGGACACGGTCGTGGTCTCGTCCGCCGGAGTCATCTCGCGGTGGAAGCTGTCGAGCGGCGAGCAGACGGGCACGGCGTTCCGGCCGGAGGCCGCCGAGCAGCCCAACCGCTCGGCCGAGGCCTCCGGAACCTGGGGCCTCGCCCGGCCGGGACACGAGCAGGCCGTGGTGAAGACCGCCGGTTCCGATCTCGTGGTCTGGGACTTCGCACGAGGCGAGCGCGTCACCACGATCAAGAACAATCGAGGCCTCATCAAACACATCACCTTCGACCCCGAAGGGCGACGGCTCGCGGTCGTACGGCGCGGCGGTGAGGTCCAGGTCCGGGACCTGGAGAAGGACGCATGGCTGCCTGTACTGGCCTACAACGGCGTGGCCTGGCTCGGCGGCTTTCCATCCTCGCGGGAGCTGCTCATCCAGAGCACCACCAATGAGGCCGTCGTCTGGGACGTGGACAAGGGCAGTGTGCGGTACCGCTTCGCTCTGGGATGGGCGCCGACGGCCGACTTCGACGCGGAAGGGAAGACCTACGCCCAGATCGACGGCTCGGACGCCCGGATCGTCCCGCTGGATCCGGAGGTCTGGTTGGAGCGTGTGTGCGAGATCGCGGGACGGGGTCTGACGGAGGGTGAGAAGCGGCTGATGCCCGCGGGAAGCCGGCCGGGCGATCTGTGCGGATAGCGGCGTCCGCCCTATCGGGTGAAAGTGATGTCGCGGCGGCTGACGGAAGAGGCGCCGGGACCGATGACCGGGTTTGCCTCCGTGGCCCGGGAATTACGTGCCTCCGACCGGTCCGTCGGCGGCCCGCACGACGCGCCGGAGAGGAAGCGGTCGCGCCGCGCCGGTGAAAGCGACGCCATGCTGCTTGCCGAGTCCCCACCCCAGGCGTTGACCGGAGGAACGTTGCAGTGACGACGACAGGCACGGAAGAGTCGGCCAAGGCCGAGGACGCCTATGAGAACGAGGTGCCGGTACGGCGCAAGCATCCGGGCAGTGTCATCGTCGGATGGCTGACCACCACCGATCATAAGACGATCGGCACGCTCTATCTGATCACGTCGTTCGGATTCTTCATCATGGGCGGCGTGCTGGCGCTCTTCATGCGCGCCGAACTGGCCCGTCCCGGTATCCAGATCATCTCGCACGAACAGTTCAACCAGGCGTTCACCATTCACGGCACGATCATGCTGCTGATGTTCGCGACGCCGCTGTTCGCCGGATTCACCAACTGGATCATGCCGCTCCAGATCGGTGCGCCCGATGTCGCCTTCCCTCGGCTGAACATCCTGGCGTACTGGCTCTATCTCTTCGGCTCGCTCATCGTGGTGGCGGGATTCCTCACTCCCAACGGCGCGGCGGACTTCGGCTGGTTCGCCTACTCCCCGCTCACCGACGGAGTCCACTCGCCGGGTGTCGGCGGTGACTTGTGGATCATGGGACTTGCCTTCTCCGGCTTCGGTACGATCCTCGGCTCGGTCAACTTCATCACCACGATCATCTGTATGCGCGCGCCCGGCATGACGATG
>NZ_FMDK01000580.1 GCF_900091995.1 Streptomyces sp. MnatMP-M17 | reverse complement strand
TTTCGGGCCTGATTCCCAGTCGGAGTGGGCTGCCTTCCCGGCCCTTCGGCCGTTCCGACGTCCCGAACTCTAGCGGATTTCCCGGGCGACTCATAATCGAGCCTTCGAAATGGAATTCGGCATGCCGAAATACATCCCGGCTGGGAGATGGTGCTGAGTTGGGGTGCCGCTGCTGCGGCGTAAGTGATTGTCGCGGATCCGTTCCGGGCCCGTGACAACTCGAAGAACCTTACGGATCGGCCTGGGGTGTGTCAAACGAACCTCGTACCCCTCCCCGGGCACCTGGCCTAGCCCAGGTCCGTCAGCCGTCCTCCGGCGTCCGGCTGGGCGTGTTCCACTCGACGCAGCAGGCGGATCAGCATCTCGCCGAGGCCCCGGCGCTCGTCACCCGAGAGGTCCTGGAGCAGGTCCTCCTCGAACCGGGAGGCCATACGCATCGCCTCCAGCCACTTCGTACGGCCCTCGTCCGTCAGCTCCACGATCACCCGGACCCGGTTGTTCTCGTCGCGGTCGCGCGTGACCAGGCCGTCGCCGGCCATGCGGTCGATGCGGTGGGTCATGGCGGCCGGAGTGAGTCCGAGGCGCTTGGCGAGTTCGCCGGGGCCCAGACGGTACGGGGCTCCCGAGACCACCAGGGTCTTCAGGACCTCCCACTCGGCATTGCTGATGCCCAGCTCGGCGAGGTGGCGTCCGTACGAGACGTTCATCCGGCGATTGAGCCTGCCCAGCGCCGAGACGACCTGTTCGACCTGTGGGTCGAGGTCGTCGAACTCGCGCTGATAGGCCGCGATCTGCTCGTCGAGGCTCGGTTCCTGGAGACCCGGCGGGCCGGGCTTCTCGGGGGTGTCTGGCATCGGGGCAGTATCCCACGTATCTCCGTTGGCGTTGAAGTCCTTCGCTGTGTATTGTTGAAGTCCTAACTTTAGCTTCGAAGTCTTCGAGCTTGAGTGTTTGTTCTCCGTACTTCTTCCGTACTACCTCTGAGGCAGGTGAGTGTGACCAGGGCGATGGGCGCTGCGATGCGCCGGATCCAGGCAGGGAACGCGCTGAGTGCGTTCGGGCTCGGGTTCACAGTTCCGTATCTCTATGTGTATGTCGCCCAGGTCCGGCACCTGGGCGCGAGTACGGCCGGTGCCGTGCTGGCGGTCTTCGCCCTGGCCGCGCTGGTCGTCCTGCCGTTGACCGGGCGGGTCATCGACCGGCGCGGGCCGCTGCCCGTGCTGGTGACGGGCGCGGTGCTGGCGTCCATGGGCGCACTCGCCATGGGGCTGTCGTGGAGTGTCACGACGGCCGTCCTGTCCGCCGCGCTGCTGGGCGCCGGGACCGCCGTCATGCAGCCTGCGCTGGCCACGATGATCGTGTGGTGCTCCACTCCGTCGACGCGGACCCGGGCCTTCGCCACCCAGTTCTTTCTGGCGAACCTGGGGCTCGGGGTCGGCGGGCTGATCGGCGGGCAGATCGTCGACGAGAGCCGGCCGGACACGTTCACGCTGCTCTTCTCTGTCGAGGCCGCGATGTTCCTCGTACTGGCGGCCATCGCCGCCACGGTCCGGCTGCCTCGGCCGACCGCGGTCCCACGCGCGGTCAAGGACGGCGGGAACGCTGAGGGCGGCGGAGTGCGGACGATGCTCGGGCATCGCGCCATGGTCCAGCTCTGTGTGCTCGGGTTCGTGGTGTTCTTCGCGTGCTACGGGCAGTTCGAGTCGGGGCTCGCCGCATACGGCACCGAGGCCGCCGGGATCGATCCTTCGACGCTCGGGATCGCGCTGGCCGCGAACACCGCGGTGATCGTCGTCGCGCAGTTCGTCGTTCTGCGGCTGGTCGAGCGGCGCAGGCGCAGCCGGGTGATCGCGGCGGTCGGGCTGATCTGGACGTTCGCCTGGCTCGTCGCGGGATTCGCCGGGCTCGGTCATGGCAGCCGGACGATGGCGACGGCCGCGTTCATCGCCACGTACGCGCTGTTCGGGCTCGGCGAGGCGATGCTGTCGCCGACCGTGGCGCCGCTGGTGGCCGATCTGGCACCGGCGTCGATGGTCGGGCAGTACAACTCGGCGTTCGCCCTGGTCAAGCAGCTCGCGCTGGCGGTCGGTCCTGCGGTGGGCGGGCCGATGGGAGCCACGCTGCACGGTCCGTACATCGTGACGTTCGTACTGTTCTCGCTGGGCATCACCGTGCTGGCGCTGCGACTGGGCAGGCGGCTCACGCCCGTACAGGATCAGCCGTCGCTCCTGTCGGCCTCGCGTCTGGTCGCCCGGCACCGGCCGGAGACCGCCGAGTCGGCCCCCACCCCAGCCCACACCCCGGCACCGGCCTCGGTCGGCTGAGCCCTTCCCGTACGTCGGCCCCGTACACCAATCCCGTACGCGCCGGTCCCGTACGCGTCAGTGCGGCAGCGCGAATTCGCACCAGACGGCCTTTCCGCCGCCCGGTGTACGGCGTGAGCCCCAGGACGAGGCGATCGTCGCGATGATCGAGATACCGCGGCCCGCCTCGTCCGCCGGTTCCGCTCTGCGCCGGCGCGGCAGATGCTCGTCGCCGTCCGTCACCTCGATGATCAGCCGGCGGTCGGTGCGACGGAGTCTGAGGCGCATGGGCGGAGTGCCGTGCTGGAGGGAGTTCGCCACCAGTTCGCTGGTGGCGAGCACGCCCAGATCGCACAGCTCGACCGGGAAGCGCCAGGAGGCGAGCACGCCCGTGGCGAAGGCGCGGGCGCGCGGAGCCGCCTCGATGCCGCCGAGCAGATCGAGCGCCGCGTTGTGGAACAGCTCCGCGTCCGGGCCCGTACGGGACGGGTACTGGAGGACGAGCACCGCGACATCGTCGTCATGGTCGGCGGTGACGCCCAGGGAGCGGATCAGCCGGTCGCAGACGACCTGCGGCGAGCCCTGCGCGCCGGCCAGGGCGCGCTCCAGGGAAGCGACGCCCTCGTCGATGTCCTCGCCCCGGCGCTCGACCAGACCGTCCGTGTAGAGAACGGCGGTGGAGCCGGGCGCGAGCGGGATCGTGCCCGAGCTGTGGAGCCAGCCGCCGGTGCCGAGCGGCGGGCCCGTGGGATCCTCGGCCCGCTGGACCGTACCGTCCTCCGCGCGCACCAGGATCGGCAGATGACCGGCTGAGGCATAGACGAGCCGGCCCTCGTTCGGATCGTGGACGGCGTAGACACAGGTGGCGATCTGGCTGGCGTCGATCTCGGAGGCGAGCCCGTCGAGGAGTTGGAGCACCTCGTGCGGCGGCAGATCGAGCCGGGCGTAGGCGCGGACGGCGGTACGGAGCTGGCCCATGACGGCCGCCGCGCGGACCCCGCGGCCCATGACATCGCCGATGACCAGGGCCGTACGCCCGGCGCCGAGCGTGATCACGTCGTACCAGTCGCCGCCGACTGCGGCGTCCTCGCCGCCCGGCTGGTAGGTGGCGGCGACGCGCAGATCGTCCGGCTGCTCCAACTCCTGCGGGAGGAGCGAGCGCTGGAGAGTGACGGCGGTCTTGCGGTGTCTGCGCTCGCTGGTGCGCAGCCGCTCGGCCGCCTCGGCATGGGCGGTGACATCGGCGGCGAAGACCAGCACACCGCCGGTGCCCCGGCAGTCGACGGGCGTGCAGGTGACGGTGTACGAGCCCTCGCCCGCGACCTGGACCTTCCGGGACTTGACCGTACGCGGCTTGCCGCTGCGCAGCACCTGGTCCAGCAACGGGAGCAGTCCCAGCTCGGCGAGTTCGGGGCAGCTCTCGGCCGCGGTGGTGCCGGGTGCACGCGGGCCGAAGGCCGTCGCGTACGCGTCGTTCACGTAGGCGACGCGGTGCTCCGGGCCGTACACCAGGGCGACGAGCGCGGGCAGCCCGCCGAGGATCTCGCCGACGGAGAGGTCTTCGAGGGCGGGGACGTCCGTCACCGGGTCGGGCCGCTGTTCGTACTCGGCGCGGGCCGCGGGCACGGAACCGCGGTCGGTCCGCGCGGCGGCGCGGCGCTGCGTACCGGGGAGGCGGGCGCTCCAACGCGTGAAGTTCACGGATTCTCAGGCCTCATGGTGTCGTGTAACTGTTCGTCTTGGCCGGGCTGGTCTGGCCTGGCAGGTCGTCGGGGCCGGTTGCGCCGAGCGGGCCGGATCACTCTGTGCAGATGTGAACCCACCTATGGTCACACGTCCGGTGTGGCCGGGCGCACTGACAGGGGCGTCGGCCGTGTTCGGGTCGTACTCGGGTCGTTGACGCCGGCCGTGCCCGGCCGGTGCCGGCCGGGCGCTGCCGTTCCGTTCCGTACGGTCCTTACCGGTCCTTGCGTCCTTACCGTCCTCCGGACGGTGACGTCGGTGACATCACGTGTCCTTCGGTCGTTCGCCGCCCGCGGCGAGTTCGAACTCGGCGCGCGGGTGTTCCAGCGAGCCGAGCGAGACGATCTCCCGCTTGAAGAGCCCGGATAGGGTCCATTCCGCGAGGACGCGGGCCTTCCTGTTGAAGGTGGGGACACGGCTGAGGTGGTACACGCGGTGCATCAGCCAGGCCGGAAAGCCTTTGAGCTTACGGCCGTAGACGTGCGCCACACCCTTGTGGAGGCCCAGGGACGCAACCGAACCCGCGTACGCGTGACGGTAGTCCTGAAGAGGCTCGCCGCGCAGCGAAGCGAGAATGTTCGCCGCGAGAACTCCGGCCTGACGCAGGGCGTGCTGCGCGTTGGGCGCGCACTCCTTGCCCGGCTCGTCGGCCGTCAGATCGGGTACGGCCGCCGCGTCACCGGCCGACCAGGCGTGCTCGACGCCGTCCACGGAGAGCTTCGCCGTACATCGGAGCCGGCCGCGCGCGTCGAGTGGCAGATCGCTGGCGGCGAGGATCGGATGGGGCTTGACTCCGGCGGTCCAGACGACGGTACGGGTGGGGAACCGGGCGCCGTCGCTCAGCACGGCGATCCGGTCCTCGCAGGAGACGAGGCGGGTGTCGAGCCGTACGTCGATATTGCGGGCGCGCAGCTCGCGTACGGCGTAGACGCCCATCTCGGCGCCGACTTCGGGCAGGATCCGGCCGGTGGCCTCGACGAGGATCCACTTCAGATCGTCGGCCTTGATGTTGTGGTAGTACCGCGAGGCGTAGCGGGCCATGTCCTCCAGCTCGGCGAGCGCCTCGACGCCCGCGTAACCGCCGCCCACGAAGACGAAGGTGAGAGCGGCGTCGCGGATGGCGGGATCGCGGGTGGAGGAGGCGATGTCCATCTGCTCGATGACATGGTTGCGCAGACCGATGGCCTCCTCGACGGTCTTGAAGCCGATGCCGTGTTCGGCGAGGCCGGGGACCGGGAGAGTGCGGGAGACGGAGCCGGGCGCGAGGACCAGTTCGTCGTAGGTGATCTCGACGGTGCCGGTGCCCTCCTCCTCCGAGGCGAGGGTCTTGAGCGTCGCCGTGCGCTGTGCGTGGTCGATGGCCGTGGCCTCGCCGATGATGATCGTGCACTTCTCCAGCACACGGCGGAGCGGGACCACGACATGGCGTGGCGAGATGTTTCCCGCTGCCGCTTCGGGCAGGAACGGCTGATAAGTCATATAAGGGTCGGGAGAGACCACTACGATCTCGGCCTCGCCGTTCTTCAGCTTCCGCTGGAGGCGCAGCGCGGTGTACATCCCGACGTAGCCGCCGCCGACAACCAGAATGCGCGCACCGGGCGTGGGTGCGGGGGTCGTTCCCGGGGAGATCTCAGCCTTCACCATCCCATGACGCAACGGGGCCCGGTGTTTGTCCACAGCCACGACAGATTGTGTGACCGGAGGCCGTCAGCGGTCGCGGACGGGCAAAACCGCAGGTATTGGCGGAGGGCCGCAGGTCAGCGTGGGCGCCGGGGCCGATGGACGCCGGATGAATCAGGCATCTTCCGGTCCTTGCTCCGATCGGGGGGCGCTCTGTGCGGAACTACCCTCTTCTGAATTGACCCGGGCTCAACTATGTTCGTACCTCGTCGGCGTGTCCGGTCCGTGACTGGGTCCGCACGCTCGGCTGTCGAGGCGGGGGTCTCCGGGGGGAGACATCATTACCGGGGGAACGGTTATGCACATTCAGGATTCGCATTGGCAGACCGCCGTCGTCACGGACGGCGACGGACGGGCGGGGACGGGCGGGACAGCCCGCTCGGCGCCGTTAAGGGTGGACGCACAGCGCAATCTGGAGCATGTACTGCGCGCGGCTCGCGAGGTGTTCGGCGAGCTGGGCTACGGGGCTCCGATGGAGGATGTGGCGCGACGGGCCAGGGTCGGCGTCGGCACGGTGTACCGGCGCTTCCCGAGCAAGGACGTGCTGGTGCGGCGGATAGCCGAGGAGGAGACCTCCCGGCTGACCGACCAGGCGCGTACGGCGCTGGGCCAGGAGGAGGAACCCTGGTCGGCGCTCTCCCGCTTTCTGCGTACGTCGGTGGCCTCCGGCGCGGGACGGCTGCTTCCGCCGCATGTGCTGCGGGTGGGCGTGGACGTCGAGGACGTGTCGGCGGGCCTGAGCGGGCAGGACGAGGTGCGGGTGCCGCAGCAGCGGCAGGCCGGCGCACCCGATCTGCGGGTGATCGGTCATCGGCTGTCACCGGAGGAGCTGGACGATCCGGGCGCGATGGAGCTGCTGGAGGTCGTCGGGCAGCTGGTGGAGCGGGCGCGGGCCGCGGGTGAGCTGCGCGGCGATGTGTCCGTGGCCGATGTTCTGCTGGTGATAGCCACGGCGGCGCCTTCGCTGCCGGACGCGGCGCAGCAGGCGGCGGCTTCGGCACGGCTGCTGGACATTCTGCTGGAAGGGCTGCGGTCGCGGCCGGTGTGAGCGGGCTGTGATCGTGGACCGTGATCGGTGGGCGGTGGTCCGGTTCGTGCCTTTGGTGCGGGCCGGGCGGCTGCGCACCGGCTCGGTTCCGGCTCGGGCCGTCGTCCTCGGCCCGGGTCGGGTTGCGCCGGGTCGAGTCGGTCGCGTCGGATCGGCCGTCTTCGAACTGGCTTGGCGGTAAACGCCGTTGAGGCTTCCCCGAACGAGTGAACGTTCATGCAGGACTCGGGGAAACGTCCCCGGATGAGTGGTTGCCTGGCGCGAAGGGCAGGGCATCGCGGTGCTCTGTGGCACTCTGTCCCGGTGTTCGGGTCAGAGGGTGCGTTCAGAGGGCGCGTACGGGGGCTTCCGCGATGAGCGGTGACGGACGGGACGAGCCGCTCGGTGGCGGTGGTGCCGACGGCGATACGGAACCCGACGGAGCGGCTCAGCGGCAGGTGCCGAGCCAGGGCGGGCCCAAGGAGGTGCCGGGTCCGGTGGTGCCGGGCGGCCGGGTCGGCTCCGGTGGTCCGGTCGCGGCCGGTGGTCCTGGTGGTCCCACTGCTCCTGGCGGTCTCGCTGGTTCGACGGGTGCGCCGAGCGTGCCCGAGCAGAGCGGGCCCGGTGGTTCGGGAAGGCCTGCGGGTTATGCCGGTCCTCCGATGCCGCATCCTTCGACCGGTTCACGGTCCGGGGCGGGCGAGGCGGAGAGCAGTGTGCCCCCGCAGCGCGAACGCCTCGGCGGCGCGTCCCTGTCGTCGTCCCCGTCGTCGTCTCCGTCCCTGTCCGAGTCGGCGGAGACCGTGGAGTCGGCAGAGACCGTCGAGCTGCCCGTGGCCGAGCCGGAGACGGCCGAGGTGCCTCCGTCGGACGCCGATCTGATCCAGCGGATGCGGGACGGCGACGACAGCGCGTACGAGGAGCTGTTCCGCAGGCACGCGCACGCGGTGCGCCGTTATGCCCGTACGTGCTGCCGTGACGCGCACACCGCCGACGATCTGACGGCCGAGGTGTTCGCCCGTACCTTGCAGGCGGTCCGAGGCGGAGCCGGGCCGGAACAGGCGGTGCGTGCCTATCTGCTGACGACCGTACGACGGGTGGCCGCCTCCTGGACGAAGTCCGCGAAGCGGGAGCAACTGGTCGAGGACTTCGCGGTGTTCGCGGCGCAGGCCGTCCGCTCCTCCGAGGTCTCGGACGTGGACACCCTCGATCTGGGCGCGGACGTACTGGCGATGCGCGAGGCCGAGCAGTCCATGGCCATGCAGGCCTTCCGCAGTCTGCCCGAGCGCTGGCAGGCGGTGCTCTGGCACACCACGGTCGAGGAGGAGTCGCCGAGCGAGGTCGCGCCGCTCTTCGGGCTGAGCGCCAACGCCACGGCGGTACTGGCCAGTCGGGCGCGCGAGGGACTCAAGCAGGCCTATTTGCAGGCCCATGTGAATGCCGCGCTCACCTCGGGCGGCGACTGCGCCCGGTACGCGGACCGGCTCGGCGCGTATGCCCGGGGCGGGCTGCGGACGCGCGCGGAGCGCGGGCTGCGCAAGCATCTGGAGGAGTGCGCCAAGTGCCGTCTCGCCGCCGGTGAACTGGCGCATGTCAATTCCGCGATCCCGGCGCTGCTGCCGGTCGCGGTGATCGGCTGGTTCGCGGCGGGCTATTCGCTCAAGGCCGCCGGGATTGTGGTGGGCGGCGCCGTGGGAGCGGCGGGAGCAGGTGCCG
>NZ_FMDK01000520.1 GCF_900091995.1 Streptomyces sp. MnatMP-M17 | reverse complement strand
AGCGGGCTGCTGTCCCTGTCGCGGCGGCTGCGGGGCCCCGGACCCCGTCGGCGGGCCGGGAGGAGGAGCCTGGTGCGCCCATCCGCCTGCGTGCTGCATCCGGTGCCACTCCGTCTCGTACGACTGACGCTCTGGGCGGCCCCGCGGGCCAACGCGTTACCGAACGGTACCGCTCCCGGCCGCCGCACGGGTGACGGCCGGGGTCCGTATCCTGGCCCCGGCCGCCGGAAGCCGCCGATCCGGACAGGGCCGAGGCGTTCCCCGCACGTCTCGTCACCTGTCGGCCTGTCGCGGTGGCCCGTCAGCCGGTCGGCACCTCCACCTCAGCGCCTCAGCTCGTCAGTTCCTCCGCGAGCGCCCGCAGCGCGAGACGGTACGAGCCGATCCCGAAGCCCGCGACCGTACCGCTCGCGACGGCCGCGACCACCGAGGTGTGCCGGAACTCCTCGCGGGCGTACGGGTTCGAGATATGCACCTCGATCAGCGGCGCGGTGCGCTGCGCCGCCGCGTCCCGCATACCGTACGAGTAGTGCGTGAAGGCGCCCGGGTTGAGGACGACCGGGATCGCACCGTCCGCGGCCTCGTGCAGCCATCGGATCAGCTCGCCCTCGTCATTCGTCTCCCGTACGTCGACATCGAATCCCAGCTCCTTGCCGAGCGTCCGGCAGACATCGACCAGTCCGGCGTACGAGGTCGCCCCGTACACATCCGGCTCGCGCGAGCCGAGCCGTCCGAGGTTGGGCCCGTTGAGCACGAAGACCCGCCGGCTCACGCCGACACCTCCCCGTACGCGGCGAGCAGCACCGCGGGGTCGGGGCCCTCCAGCACGGTGGGCTTGGCGAGACCGTCCAGCACGATGAAGCGCAGCAGATCGCCGCGGGACTTCTTGTCGACCTTCATCGTCTCCAGCAGCTTGGGCCACTGGTCACCGCGGTAGGTCAGCGGCAGCCCGACGGACTCCAGTACGGAGCGGTGCCGGTCGGCGGTCGCGTCGTCCAGGCGCCCGGCCAGCCGGCCCAGTTCGGCCGCGAAGACCATGCCGACCGAGACGGCCGCGCCGTGCCGCCACTTGTAGCGCTCGTTCTTCTCGATGGCGTGCGCCAGGGTGTGGCCGTAGTTGAGGATCTCGCGCAGACCGGACTCCTTGAGGTCGTTGGAGACGACCTCGGCCTTGACGCGGATCGAGCGCTCGATCAGCTCGGCGGTGTGCGCGCCCGACGGTGTGCGGGCGCCCTCGGGATCGGCCTCGACCAGATCGAGGATGGCCGGGTCCGCGATGAAGCCCGCCTTGATGATCTCGGCCATCCCGCTGACGTAGTCGTTCACGCCCAGCGAGTCCAGCGCGGCGAGATCGCAGAGGACACCGGCCGGCGGATGGAAGGCGCCGACGAGGTTCTTGCCCTCGGCGGTGTTGATCCCGGTCTTGCCGCCCACCGCCGCGTCGACCATGGCGAGCACGGTGGTCGGTACGGCGATCCAGCGCACACCGCGCAGCCAGGACGCCGCCACGAACCCGGCCAGATCGGTGGTGGCTCCGCCGCCGACACCGACGATCACATCGGTCCGCGTGAAACCGGTCTGCCCGAGCGCCTTCCAGCAGTACGCCGCGACCTCGACGGTCTTGGCCTCCTCCGCGTTGGGCACCTGGATGGCGACGGTCTCGTATCCCTGGTCGGCGAGATCCTGGCGCAGCGCCTCGCCCGTCCCGGCGAGCGCCTCGGGGTGTACGACCGCGACCCGGCGGGCCTTCTGGCCGATGAGAGCGGGCAGTTCCCCGAGCAACTGCCGGCCGACCAGCACCTCGTACGGGTCGTGCCCGGCGGTGCCGCCGACCTGGATACGGGTGACTGCCTGGTCCGTCATACCTGCTTCTCCTTGCCGGAAGTCCGGGACTCTTCTCCGGGGTTCTGCTTCAGCCCGAGTGCGTCGAGGACCGCGTCGGCGACCTCCTCGGGTGTCCGGTCGTCGGTCGCGACCACCACGCGTGCCACATCCGTGTAGTGATGGCGGCGGGCGTCCATCAGCTCCTTCCACTGCTTGCGCGGATTGACCACGAGCAGCGGGCGCGCGGTGTTCAGCCCGACGCGCTTGACGGCCTCGCCGACCTCGACCGACAGATAGACGACGGGCAGTCCGGTGAGCAGTTCGCGGGTGGAGGCGTCGAGGACCGCGCCGCCGCCGAGCGCCAGCACGCCCGGGTGCTCGGCGACCGCCGTCCGTACCGCCGCACGCTCCAGCTCGCGGAAGTACTCCTCACCGCTCTCGATGAAGATGTCCGAGACCGGCTTGTCCTGAGCGGCGACGATATCGGCGTCGCTGTCGCGGAAGCCCGTACCGAGCCGTTCCGCGAGCAGCTCGCCCACGGTGGTCTTGCCGACGCCCATCGGACCGACCAGGACGACAACCGGTCCGGCCGCCGGCTCCTGCGCGCTCATCGGATCTGGAGGTTGTCGAGGTACGCGCGGACATTGCGGCGCGTCTCCGGGACGCTGTCGCCGCCGAACTTCTCGGCGACCGCGTCCGCGAGAGTCAGCGCCACCATGGCCTCGGCGACGATGCCCGCGGCCGGCACGGCACATACGTCGGAGCGCTGGTGGTGGGCCTTCGTGGCCTCGCCCGTGACCACATCGACGGTGGCGAGCGCCCTGGGCACGGTCGCGATGGGCTTCATCGCGGCCCGTACGCGCAGCAGTTCACCGGTCGTCAGCCCGCCCTCGGTGCCGCCGGAGCGGCCGGACGCGCGCCTGATGCCGTCCTCGGTCGCCACGATCTCGTCGTGCGCCCGCGATCCCGGCACCCGCGCCAGCCCGAAGCCGTCACCGATCTCGACGCCCTTGATGGCCTGGATGCCCATCAGCGCGGCGGCGAGCCGCGAGTCCAGCCTGCGGTCCCAGTGGACATGCGAGCCAAGACCGACGGGCACTCCGTACGCCAGGACCTCCACGACACCGCCGAGCGTGTCGCCGTCCTTGTGGGCCTGGTCGATCTCGGCGACCATCGCCTTGCTCGCGTCCGCGTCCAGGCAGCGCACCGGATCGGCGTCCAGCCGCTCCACATCGGCGGGCGTCGGGTAGACACCGTACGGAGCCTTGGCCTCCGCCAGCTCCACCACATGGGACACGATCTCGATCCCGGCGGTCTCCTTGAGATACGAGCGGGCCACCGCGCCGAGCGCGACACGCGCCGCGGTCTCCCGGGCGCTGGCCCGCTCCAGGACCGGCCGTGCCTCGTCGAAGCCGTACTTCTGCATTCCGGCGAGATCGGCGTGACCGGGCCTGGGCCTGGTCAGCGGCTCATTGCGGGCGAGCCCGGCGAGCACGTCCGGATCGACCGGATCGGCCGCCATGACCTGCTCCCACTTGGGCCACTCGGTATTGCCGACCATGATCGCGACGGGCGATCCCATGGTCAGACCGTGGCGTACGCCGCCGAGGAAGGTGACCTCGTCACGCTCGAACTTCATACGAGCGCCACGTCCGTAGCCGAGGCGCCGACGGGCGAGATGGTCCGCCACCATGTCCGTGGTGATCGGCACACCGGCGGGAAGCCCCTCCAGCGTCGCCACGAGTGCGGGTCCGTGCGACTCCCCTGCGGTCAGCCAGCGCAACCTGCTCAACGGTGCTCCTCATGCTCGCGCCCTCGACTGGTGGTGGCGCGACCGGTGCGCGGCCCTGGCCCGCCATCTCCGATCCTCCCACGGCCCACCGGACGAACCGCCCTCACGTCCAGCGAACGGACACAACCGGAACGCACACCGCCGGACACGGTCCGCACGACCGGAGAAGGCCCTAACGGCTCTCCAGCGCCTGTTCGCCCGCCTTGCGCATCAGGGCGAGCGGCGCGGGTGAGCGGCCCGTCATCTGCTCGACCTGGAGAACGGCCTGATGTACGAGCAGGTCGAGGCCGGATACGACCGGGCCGCCGCGGGCCGACCAGGCGGCGGCGAGCGCGGTGGGCCAGGGCTCGTACAGCACGTCGAAGAGCGTGCCCGGCCGGTCGGGAACGAGAGGCGCCAGCGCGTCGGTGGTGCCCGCCGGCGTGGTCGCGATCACCAGAGGCGCCTCGAAGGCCTCGGCCGCGTCCGTCCAGGCCGCGGTACGGATCACGACGCCGAGCCGCTCGCCCCAGCCGCGCATCTCGGCCGCGCGGGCCTCGCTGCGTACATACGCCGTGACCTGGCCCGTACAGATCCGGGAGAGGGCCGCGAGGGCGGACGAGGCGGTGGCGCCCGCGCCCAGGATCGCCGCAGAGCCGACCGTACGGACACCTCGTTCGTCCAGCGCGGCGATCATGCCGGGGATATCGGTGTTGTCTCCCGTGCGCCGGCCGTCCTCGCCGAAGACAACGGTGTTGACCGCCTCCACCGAGGCCGCCGTGGCGGTGATGTCGTCCAGCAGCGGGATGACGGCGCGTTTGAGCGGCATGGTCAGCGAGAGCCCGGCCCATGAGCCGTCGCCGCGCAGCCCTTCGAGAAAGCCGGGCAGCCCGGCCTCGGCCACCTCGAACCGGTCGTAGGACCAGTCCGTGAGGCCGAGGCCGGCGTAAGCCGCCCGGTGCAGCACCGGCGAGAGCGAGTGCGCGATGGGCGACCCGAGAACCGCCGCCCGCCTGCGTGGATTCACCGCTTCGGGGTCTCCTTCTGGCTTTCCTTCAGATACTCGGCGCGATTGCGCTCGTGCTCCTCGTTGGTCTCGGCGAAGAGCGTCTTGTCCTCGGTGATCGAGACGAAGTAGTACCAAGGACCGGGCGCCGGGTCGAGCGCCGACTGAAGGGCTTCGGCTCCCGGGTTGCCGATGGGACCGGGCGGAAGGCCCTTGATGTCGTACGTGTTGTACGGGTCCTTGAGCTTCCGCAGATTGTCGACCGCACCGATGTCCAGTGTGCTCTGGGCCTTGATGTAGTTGACCGTGGAGTCGAATTCCAGACGGCCGACCGTTTCGGTGTTGTCCGGTTCCAGACGGTTGTAGACGACGCGGGCGACCTTGTCGAAGTCGTGCTTGTACTTGCCCTCCGCCTGGACGAGGCTCGCGACGGTGATCACTTCGAGCGGCGACTTGAGACCCAGCTTGTCGGCCTCGGCCTCCAGATCCACCTTGCTGTACTCGGCGGCGGCGCGGGCGACCATCTTCTTCAGGATGGCCTCCGGCTTCATGCCCTTGGCGACCGGGTAGCTTGCCGGGAACAGGAAGCCCTCCAGCGGGTCCTTGATGTCCTTGGAGCCCTTCGCCCAGGACGGCAGCCCGAGATTCTTGGCCTGCGCCTTGGCGACCGCCGCGGTCGAGCCCTTCTTGAGTTCGAGCCGCTTGTCCATCTGCTCGTAGACCCAGACATTGCGCTTGCCCTCGGGAATGATCAGCGCGTTGTGGCTGGCGGGGCTGAGCATCGTCTTCACGGCCTGGGCCGCGGACATGCCCTTGCTGAGCGTGTAGACGCCCGCCTGGATCGAGTTGCCCTTGGGATTCTGCCGCTGAGCGGCTACGAACGCGCCCTGGCTCTTGACGACACCGCTCTTCACCAGGATCGAGGCGATCTCATAGCCGCCGGCGCCCTGCGGGATCTCCACCTGGACCGAGCCCGAGCCCTCGCCCACGAAGTCCGGCGGCGCGCCGAACTTGTCCTGGAGGAACTGGTAGCCGACATAGCCGACGCCGCCGACACCGCCGACCAGCACCACGCTCATGAACAGACAGGCGAAGCCGTTGTGGCTCTTCTTCTTGGTCCTGACACGGCGGTCCCGGCCATTGCCGCGGCGGTCGGAGCCCGGTTCGTCCCGCTCACCGTCGGCGCCGTCGCTGTCGTCGTCGCCCGTGAAGAAGGGATGACTCTCGTCCTCCTGGCCTTCCTCCCACTCGCTGCCGGGCTCGGGCTCGGCCTTGCGCTGCGCCGGAGGCTGTGGCGGCGGGTATGCGTCAGGAGTGCCGTAGTAGTCCTGGTTGGAGCCGTAGCCGACGTCCTGCCCGCCGTCGTAGGGCCCGGCGGGATTCCCGGCGTACGGCATGGTGGCCTGCTGGCCGGTGTCCCAGGCGCCGTTGTACTGCGGATCGTTGTACTGAGGCTGCTGGTGCTGTTGCTGAGAATGCTGAGGGTGCGCCTGCTGCTGGTGATGCTGAGGATGCGCCTGCTGCTGGGGATGGTGCGCCTGCTGCGGCTGCTGAGGGTGGTGCGCCTGCGGCTGCTGCTGCGGGCCGCCGTATTGCTGCTGGGCGGCGTGCTGCGGCTGCCCGGCCTGCTGCCCCAGATGCGGCTGCTGCTGCGGCGCCTGCTGCTGCCCACTCTGCTGTTGGCCTCCATGTTGCTGGCCCACATGCGGCTGTCCGCCCTGTTGCTGCCCCATATGTGGCTGCCCGGCCTGCTGCTGGCCGTACTGCTGTGGGTGGTACTGCTGCTGGTACGGGTCCTGCCCTGGCCCGTACTGCGTCTGGGGCTGCGCGTGCTGCTGCGGGTACTGCTGCTGCGGCTGCCCGCCGTAAGGAGCCTGGCCGTCGCCGGCCCGCTGTGCTCCCCACCCCGGGTCCCCGTACAGGGGGTCCTCGGGGTGCCACGGTTCGGAGCCGGGGCCCCGGCCATAGTCAGTCATCGATCCCCTAGAGCCGCGAGGCGGCGGTGGCTGAGCGGTGGCACGGCATCCGGTTCGCCTCTTTGCTGTGCGGCGGCTGTTCGAACACCACCGCATCGCGCGGAACGTTACCGTATCGCGATCAGATGACCACTTCGACGCCCTCACCCGGTGGCTCACCAGAGACCCGTTCGGCCTCCAGCGCGCTCTGAAGGATGACAACCGCCGCCACTTGGTCGATAACGGACCGGCCTTTTCTGGACTTCACGCCCGAAGCGCGCAGTCCCTGGCCGGCCGTCACTGTGCTCATCCGCTCGTCGACCAGTCGTACCGGCAGCGGCGCGACGCCTCTGGCCAGCTCCTGTGCGAACACACGTACCTTCGCCGCGGCCGGTCCCTCGCCTCCGCTGAGGGACCTGGGCAGCCCGATCACCACCTCGACCGGTTCGTACTCCTCGACAAGCTGGCGCAGCCGCCGGTGGGCGGCCGGGACATCACGTCCCGGCACGGTCTCCACCGGCGTGGCGAGAATCCCGTCGGGATCGCACGAGGCGACTCCGATCCGGGCGTCCCCGACATCGATCGCGAGCCGGCGTCCCCGTCTCATCCGCGATCAGATCCCTTCCGGGCCGTGCGCAGCGCCCGCGCCGCTCACGCGGTCTCGGCGACGAGGCGCTCGACCGCGGCCACGGCGTCCCCGATGGCGTCGGCGTTCTGGCCGCCGCCCTGGGCCACGTCCGGCTTGCCGCCACCGCCGCCGCCGAGCGTCTTGGCGGCGGGACGGACCAGGGCACCGGCCTTG
>NZ_FMDK01000519.1 GCF_900091995.1 Streptomyces sp. MnatMP-M17 | reverse complement strand
GCGATCCACGGCACCAGACCCCGCTCCCTCACCCAGCCTGATCCAAACGAAAGACCCTAGACGTCAGGACGTTCCGCGAGGGGGACGCCGGCCGCCGTAGCGTGATTGTGCGCCAGGCGGAACAGGTCGATGCGAGAGCTCACGGAGAGCGCCCGGTAGATCTTGCGCAGGTGGTAGTTGACCGTATGCGGCGACACGAAGATCCGTTCCGCTATCTGACGGTTCGTCAGCCCCTGAACGGCCAGCTCCACCACGGTCCGTTGCCTGTCGGTAAGCTGCTCCCATCCGGCTTGAGGCCGCAGCTCAGCACCCGCGTCGGCGGTCTCCTCCCTCTGGGCCTTCGCCGGACGAACGGCCTCCTCCGGTTTCGTTACGGGAGCGGCTGCCCGCGCTGTCGATGCCCCGGGTTCTCCGGCCGGCGCCAGGAGCCGGGCGGGGTGTTGCCCGCGCGGCTCCAAGCCGGGCCGCCTGTGCCGCTGCCACCGCTCGACATGCACCGGCCGGCCGTCCGGGACGCCGTTTCGCATGCCGTCCGCGGATGACCGCGCGGGAATGAGAATCCGGGCATGGCGGGCCCGCTGTTCCTCGGCCTGTCGGCGAAGGGCCGTGCGGACGGTGACAGGCATGGACTCGTACATCACCCGGCGGAACAACTCGCCGGCGAACGTCAGATGGCCGCCGTCGCTGCGCACCAGCCCTGTGGAGGCGGCCTCGTCGAAGGCCGACAGGAGGCCGGAGGGCGTGGTCTCGAGTACGGTGGCGAGCTCCTCGAAAACGATCCGTCGGTCCAGGACGGCTGCCACGGACAGCATCCGGCGGCAGAAGTCCGAGCAGTCATGCAGCAGCCGCTGCACCAGTCCGCTGACCCGCTCGGGAACAATAGGGGCGATGAGGCGCGCGGTGGCCCCGATCTCCACCCAGCCCTCCTCGTGCAGTCCTTCGACCAAAGCCCTCAGCGTCTGAGGCTGGCCGCCCGCATCACTCAGCGCGCGTTCGAAAGCCGCGTCGGGCTCGACACCCAGCAGATCGGCAGCGAGTTCACGGGCAGCCGATTCCGGCAGCGGAGCCAGCGCCACTTGTTCGTGGTGGCTGGTCAGGGCGTTCAATATGCTGTCGACCGGTCCATTGGGCCACCTGGCACGCCGGGCGACGAACCATACCAACGGGGTATCCAGGTGCCGGTCGCGCAGCGCCACGAGTGTGCTGGCCTCCTCCTGGCCGGTGCAGTGGATGTCGTCCAGCAGGACGGCCAGAGGGCGGTCCCTCGGCTCGTCACCTCTCGGCAGACCGTTCACGACGGTGGCGCCAAGGCTTTTCGCTATATGCCCGGCCTCATGCAGCATCCGGGATCTGCCCGCGCCTGGAGTGCCCTCGAACGTGAACAGCACACTGCCGAAATCCTGAGCCGACTGCAGTGAGCCGTAGACTTTTCTCACTTCGGCACTGCGGCCGCGCAATGGCAACTCGTGTGCCCTGGATAAAACGCGCATAACCTGTTCACTCTCCACGATATCCGAGACAAGTGAGGCCGGAGCGGCGGCCGGAGCGGCGAGTGCGACGGCACCCGCAGGAGCAGCCGTCCACCCCTTGCAAGTCAACAACGCTTGCCCGCAATGGCGTTCGGCCGGACATGTGTTCCCCGAAACCTCTGCTGGAGGGCGCGATACAGACAGGGGGCCTCCAGCGGTTCGGAAACCTGAACGGACCTGACTGCGTGGCATTCCCGGACTCTTCACCCGGACTCTTCACGATCAACCTCCAGAGGTACAGGCTCGGCGGGGAACGCGGGGTGTCATCAACCACACATCGAGTGCGCTGTACTTGAACGCCGGGCATACGCCCGACTGGGACGGTTCCGCTGATCTCGGTGCGGTGCCGTGGCTGCGGGCCCCTCCGGCGGGCCCGTAGGCCCTGGACAAGCGGCAGTCCTCCTGTCAGCCTCATGAGCGAAGCGTCCAATATATTGGCAGTCTGTGACTGGTGAGGTCAAGTAGATTTAGATATTGTCCAATTGAGTCAACATTGGGGACAGTGGCTGGATTCGGTCAGGGAGTGTGGACATGGCGCCAGGTGGTGACCAAGATCGTGGGCAGTCGTTGGCCGAGCGGTTGAACAGGTTGTTCGCGGTGGTGCGATGGACCGACGCTCACGGCCGACAGCGGGAGTACTCAACTGCGGAGGTGGCCAAAGCAGTTACGGCGGATCCGTCGCATCCGGCGACACTGTCGCGGAGTTACCTCGCGATGCTGCGCAACGGATCCCACACCAATCCGACGCTGAGCGTGCTGGAGGGGCTCGCCAAATTCTTCGACGACCACCGTGAAGCGGGGACGCTCCCGATCACCGCCCAGTGGCTGGTTGCACAGGAAGACCCCGAGGATGAACTGCTGCGGCAGCGACTCGCCAGCCGTCAGGTGAGGATGATCGCGATGAGGGCAGGCGCTATGACGCCGGCGATGCGTGAGCAGCTACTCAAGATGATCGAAATCCTCGATCACGGCAGCGACGACCCCCCGGCCCCTGACACCAGATGAGAGAGAACGCCATGGCCGTACGTGAACGCAAGCTCCGCCGATACTGCCGACACCTGCTGCGCCAACTGGAAATCCAACCCCCCTTACGCGTGGACGAGTTATGTCTCCGCCTCGGCGAGCACCGCGGAAAAACGATCCAGCTGATCCCCTGGGCACTGCCGATCCCCGGACCGTTCGGGGTGTGGCTGTCCCAGCCCGACGAGGAAAGCATTTTCTACCAGGCAGAAACGACACCCGTACACCAGGACCATATAATCCTGCACGAGATCGGCCATATCATCGCCGATCACCAGGATGACGGAAGCACGGGAGAAGAGTTCCCCGGCCTGGGCCCGGACTACCCTCACGACGCCGTCACGAGAGGTTTTCGCCGGACCTGCTACACCGAAGAGTACGAACTCGAGGCCGAGCTCGTTGCGACGATCATCCAGGAGTGGGCGGTAGTCATCGACTACGCCACCCCCCGTGCTTCCGAGAACTCCGCGCTTCACCCGCTGCGTTCCGCGCTGAACCCTCGCTGGGGGTGGATCTAATCTTCCAGGAACCAGTGACCATCATGTTGATCATTGGGACGATATGGAAGACAATCGATCTGGTGCACGCGCCGCGTGACCGATTACTGCGAATATTGGTCACCTGTCTGCTTCTGCTGGCCGCCGGCCAAATCCTCAGCTTCCCCGAAGCCAGCAGCAAGGTCGACGCGTTCACCACAGCCGGCGCCGGAAAGATTACGTTCAATGCCATCCACATGTCCGGCCTGGCCGCGCTCATTCTGTTCTTCGCCTCCTCCATGCGGGAGCCGAACACCACGCACCAACGACAGTTACGGGCCAACACGGCTCTGCTCATCGGCGTCCTGATCGCCCTCCTCGTCGCCATGATCGCAACCCCCGCAACTCTGCGCGATCACACGTTGAGCACTCCCTACATGGCGGAGCCGGCGATTGCCTGCTTCTACATCATCGGCAACGCCTACTTCGTCTACGCCTACCTCACATCCGGTTTCTGGGCACTGTACTGCGCACGCATGGCGAGCTGGCATCTGGCATTCGGCTTGCGAACCATGACACTCGGCCTGTTCGGATTAGCGATCACCTCGGTCAACCGAGTGGTCTGGGTCTGTTTGCGCATAGGCGAACCCGGATCGCACAGTACCTTCAATATGGTGAACTGGGCGATGAACGACTGGGCACTGGGAATCGTACTTATCGGAGTGTGCTATTCCGCCAGCGTACAACTCATACTGCATCTGAGATCGGTTGCCCATCACCGCCGTATGTACCGCGATCTCACTCCTTTGTGGCAGGTCCTCTCCGCCGCCTACCCCGAGCTCGTCCTGAACCGGGAACCGGCCATCTCCCCGTGGACTCGCTTCCGGCTTCGCGGCACCCATGTGAGGTTCTACCGCCGCCTCATCGAATGCCGCGACGGGCTGGTACGCCTGAGCCCGTACCTGATGCAGGTCGCTCCCGACGCCGACCTCGCCCGCGGGCCGGCTGACCAGCTCGCACGGCACATCAACGATGCGCTGGCACTGAAACCGGCCACCGAGGATCCCCACACCGCGCTGTCGGCCGCACGCATCGCGTTGCCCCCCGGTAATGACCTGAGCGCCGATGCCCGTGAACTCATCGCCATCTCCCGCGCCTACGCGAAAGGCAACCGTGAACAAAGTTCTGATCACCGCTGACCACGTCATCACCGGACCCGCGGATCACGTGATCGACCATGGTGCCGTCCTGGTGGACTCCGGGATGATCACCGCTGTCGGCACCGCGGCGGTGCTGGACACCGAGCTGGACGCACGTGTGGCTCGGCTGCACTGCCCCGGGGCGACCGTGATCCCAGGGTTGATCGACTGCCATGTTCACCTTGCCTTCGACACGGGGCCCGACCCGATCCGTGCCGTGACCGATACCGCCCGGGGCGAACTCGCTGCCGCCATGGCGGAGCGCGCCGGACAGATGCTGGCAGCGGGTGTGACGACCGCACGGGATCTCGGTGACCTTGATGCGCTCACCGTGGCACTGCGCGCGTCGATCGAATCGGGAGCGGTGGCCGGGCCGCGCATTCTCGCAGCAACCACACCGCTGACCTCACTCGGCGGCCATTGCGCCTTCCTCGGTGGTGAGGTCATCACCGACGATGACATCCGCTCACAGGTCGCCCGCAACGCGGCCGCCGGGGCCGACCTGATCAAAGTGATGGCGTCCGGTGGCGCCCTTACGCCAGGTGGCCCGCGTATGTACGAGTCGCAGTTCACCCCCGGCCAACTGCGGCTGATCGTAGATGAAGCCGCGCGCCACGGCCTGGGCGTTGCCGCCCACGCGCACGGTACCGATGCCATATCGGACTGTGTGGCAGCTGGGGTCCGCACTCTCGAGCACTGTTCCTGGCGCACCGCCGATGGCATCACCTACGATCCGAAGACCACGCGCCAGATCATCGAGAAGGACATAGCTGTCTGCCGCTGTGTGTCTGGGGACTGGCGCCTTTTCCTCGAACAGATGGGGTCCGAACGGGCGGACGCGATGGCGGAGGTTGTCCGGGAGATGAGGGAGGCCGGTGTGCGGTTCATCGCGGGCACGGACGCCGGCGTGCCGGGAGCCCGGTTCGACGACTATGTCGGCATGCTCGAATTCTTCTCCTCCCTCGGTTTCGAGCACGCCGAAATCCTCGACATGGCCACCACGAACTCCGCCCACGCCCTCGGGCTCACCGACACAGGCGCCCTGGCCCCAGGCATGCGTGCGGATCTTCTCGTCGTCGACGGCGACCCCCTGTCCGAGTTGGACGCCCTCCGCCGGATCCGGCATGTTTTCAAGGGACCATGATGAGCGCGGCGCCCGCTCACGTCCGGGTTGGTTGCCCCTCTTCCCGCCGGTCTTCCGACGTTCACAGCCGAAGCCCTCACCCCCCGTCAAGACGGCATCGCAACATACGCGGTGCCGCCAGGTAGGAGCCAGTGCCACAACCGACTGGGCCTTCTGCTCCGCTTGCTCGACTCCGAAGAACTGTTCGCGAAGGCCCTGATCGACGAAGGGTGAGCTTCGGCTCCATGAGACGGCATTGGCCCCGGGGAATCGGGCTAGCCTCCCCGGGCCCGGCTTTCTGGAGTCGTACGGCTCAACCACGGCCCGACTCCGGCGTCACGGGCCGCGGCAGTGAGCGCCGTCAGCCGTTGGCACCCGGCGGCTAGGAGTGCGGACAGTACGTGCACCTGAACGCCGAATCGGTGCGGCCCATGCACTGTCGGCAGGTGCCGCGTTCCCGGACGGGGCCGCAGTCGTCTGCACATCCCGGGCACGTCATCACCGGCTGGCCAAAACCGAAGCCGATCACCCAGCCAGCGCCCTCAGCAGCCCTACGCGCCAGCTGTGAGACGTCGTCAGCGGAGCATTCGTCACCGTTATCGCCGGTTTCGACCGCCAGATAGACGGCGAGGCAGCCGTCCATGTCGCAGACGACAGCTACTCCTGTTGGCATGCGATCCTCCTCAACCGCACGGGACGGCGTGGGCCAGCGGTTGTTGTGGTAGGCGATGATCCCCGGCGACCAGGCTGCGGCCGCGTGCGGTACGCCTTCAGCCGCTTGGCGTCGGTTGACTGCTCCGGTGTGCTGTCCGGCGGGGTGCGCACTCCGAGCTGTGGGCCGTAGAAACACATGAGCCCCCTTCGCGTGTGGTCGGGCCCCAGCCCCAGACAGGCGGCTGTATGGCACAAGAGCGCCTCCCGCCATCCCCGGCGGCGCCCGACCATCCCCAGGCCATCGCAGCGAGCTGTTCCAGGGTGAGGGCCTGCGCTCGTCCAGCTGCGGCGGGTCCTGGAGCGATCGCGGACCCGCAGATTGATTTCGGACCTCGCGAAAAGACCTTTGAGCTGGTGTATCACGTTCGCCAACTTTCCTTGTACACAAGCCTCGTACAACAAACGGTCTGCTCCGCAACCTCTCGCGCACCGTCGGGGGCGGCAGTCGCAGGGCATGCTGTACTGATGCCCCGCCCATGTCCGATCCGCTCCGGAGGCGTTGCCCCATGGCCGCCCGCCTGTACGTCCGTTCCGGCCTCGATCCCGAGGCGCCGCACACGGTGTTCGCCGTCCTCGTCGTTGATCCCGACGGCACGCCCGCAGAGCGTGCCGTCGCCGAACTCGGCGCATACTGCTACGAGGGCGACGGGGCGGTCCATCTCGTCCGCACGGACGGCTGGGCCGAACGGTCGCTCGACGCAGGGCTGCTGACCGTCGGCATCGCCGTCCACCCCGTCCCGTTGCGGCAGGCGGGCGTGGACCCCGCCGGCTTCCCCGGCCGGTCGGCCGTCGACCCGCAGGCCGTGATGGTCCTGTCCGCCCGGACGGCGGCCGGCCCCGCCCTGTCCGCGCGCCTGGCCGAACCGACCGCCGTCTTCACCGCCGGCCCCGACGTCTCGCTCGACGACCTGCTCAAGTCCGAGGAGTGGCCCATGGTGCTCGCGCCTCCGCCTGCGCGTACCTGACCCGATCCGCCGAGACGAGCCGTCAGGTCCCGGCCGCATGCGGGGCCAGCGCGGCGACCGCCTCGCCTGTATGGACCAGGAAAGTCAGTGTGCACCGCCTTCCACGATCACCCCCCTGGCAGCGGCGGGCCGTCCGGGCCGTGGACATTGCCTCATGGTCAGGGTTGGAAATGCTGGCGGAGGTGGCCGGGGGGCCGTATGGCGGTGGTCGGGACGGTGCTGGGCTCGGTGGGCGGTTCGGCGGTTCTGCCGCGGGCTCGGATGAGTCCATTGAATCCGCTCTGCGGACATACGGGTCAGCTTTTCTGCGTATTTGTGGCGTTGCAGTAGGCGGACACTTCGTACGCTGCCGCCGTCGCCGCCCGATCCGCCACCCGTGCCTGCCCGGAGACTGGCAGCGCCCTCGGCGCGTAGATGAATGAGTCCGATGTTCTCGGTGGTTGTAGCCGATCAGGGATCGTTTGGTCTTGGCGCCGGTGGTCCAGTTGTGCCAGATGCCGGCGGCGAGGACGAGGAGTCGTTGGCCGGTGCGGGCGAAGACGCCGGCTGGGGTTCTGCCGCAGTGCTGTTCGAGGCTGAGCCGGCCTTTGAGGGTGTCGAAGACAGTTTCGATCCATTGGCGGACCCGGGCGAGGCGGCCGTGGCGGACGGGCTCGTCCTTCCGGTCGGGCCGCACCGGGTGGACGCTGAGGCGTTCGGTGAGGAACGTCTCGAACTCCCGCCCGGCGAAGCCCTTGTCCGTGAGGATCACCTGACCGCTGTGGACGAGGTGGTGGTTGCGTTCCAGCAGCGCGGTCATTACCTCCCGTTCTCCGAAGTGCCCTGCCAGGCCGGAGCGTTTGACGGTCTCGCGGGAGGCCGCGCAGGACAGTGGGGTGGAGTCGATCAGCCGGAGGTCGTCGTGCCAGGTCGGGACTTGCCGGGCCAGAGCCTCGATCACGTGGCTGATCAGCGGCCCGGCGGTGTTGAGCCGCTTGTTGCAGGACGATTGCTGGGGCAGGTGCGGAAGAGGTGTCCCAGCCGGGCGTGCGAGAAGCGGATCCAGTGCCGGGCAGAGGGAAAGCCCAGCAGGACGTGGGCGACCGCCAGGCACAGCAGTTCGGCGTCCGTCAGATTCGGGGGTCGCCCGATCCGGCGGCAAGGCGCCACATGGTCGTCGATGAACACGTTCAGTGCCGCCAGAAGGACGTCCGGGTTTGTCTTCACACACGAACCAACGGGTGCCCTTCGCCGTGGTCGCGAGCAGCACACACATCGGACTCATTCATCTGGTGTTGCGGTCCTCCTCGAAGTGAGCGGTCCTTCGAGGAGGGCCTGGGCGTTGCTTGGTTTGGTGAGGCGGGCGCGCTGACTGATGGGTATTGTTTCGCGTTGCGTCGGCTTAGGTCATTTGACCTGCAGTTTTCTTGGATCTGCTCAATACGGGCGTGGGTTGCTCAGTGTTGCGGAGCCGCCGGTAGTGGTGATCGATGGAGCGCTGTGGTTGCGATCTTCTCCGCTGCCCGGCCGACGGCTTGGTGAGGTGCTATGGGTGCCGACGGTGCGTTTCCGCTGGTGTCGTCTCGTTGGCTGGGCCGCTGCTGTGCGGAGTTGCTGATCTGCGCGGCGGTCGAATGGGCGAGCTGGCAGATCCGGCGTCAAGTGACGGGCTCGGTATGCCGTGGCACTGGTGACGTGAACGACTCGGTCAAGAAGCGGGGCCAGGATGCTCAGCCCAAAAGGGACCAGTCCCAGCCCATGGTCTTGTTCGTCCCGTTTCTCGGTGGGATGTCAGTGCCTGCTCCTGGTCTCTCTGTCATGACATCAGCGATGCCTGAACGGCTGGTCACTGAACTCCCGGGCGATCCCGCCCGTTTTCACCTCTGTTACGGCCATGGACATCCCGCGGTGCCTTACGACTACGAGGACACCCTGGAACCCTGGCATGTCGCGGTCACTTATGGGATAGCGGCGACGAGGAGTGGGAAGTCGAAGAAGGGGACGGGGGCGGTCACGCCCCGGCAGCGGACTCCGAGATCGGGCACCTCATCCTGTGGAGTGCTGAGTCTCATCTCGATGTCCAGCGGGATTCTCATCGTGATGCCATGTGTCCGTTGTC
>NZ_FMDK01000517.1 GCF_900091995.1 Streptomyces sp. MnatMP-M17 | reverse complement strand
CGACTCGCCGGGCGCGGGCTGCCGTTCCTGGTCGCCGAGGTGGCCGGTGAGGTGGCTGGGTACGCGTATGCCGCGCCCTGGCGTACGAAACCGGCCTACCGGCACACCGTCGAGGACACCATCTATCTGGCCCCGGGCCGCACCGGCCGAGGTCTCGGCGGCGCGCTCCTGGGCGCGCTGCTGACCGGCTGCGCCGAGGCCGGGATACGGCAGGTGATCGCGGTCCTGGTCGACACCGGCGACGACGCGTCGGCCGCCCTGCACCGGCGATTCGGTTTCATCGACGCGGGACGGCTGACGGGAGTCGGCAACAAGCACGGCCGACGGCTGGACACGGTCCTGATGCAGCGTGAGCTCGCCGGACCGTAATCCGTACGGTCCGGACCATAATCCGTACGGTGAGGACCGGCCCGGGCGGCGGAGGCCGGAGCGCCGGAGCGTACGTCCCGAACCCGGCCCGAACCCGTTCCGAACCCGGCCCGAATCCATCCTGCGAAGCCGAGAAGGCGGAGGCTCCCATGGCGTATCAGCAGCCGGTGCTCGACGAGCTGGACCGGAGGATTCTCGCGGCGCTCATCGCCAACGCCAGGAGCAGCTTCACCGAGATCGGCCAGACAGTCGGGCTGTCGGCGCCCGCGGTCAAGCGCAGGGTCGACCGGATGCGTGACGACGATGTGATCACCGGATTCACCACCATCGTGCGGCCCGCCGCCCTCGGCTGGCGCACCGAGGCGTATGTCGAGGTCTTCTGCGACAGCGCGGCGCCGCCGCGGCGGCTCGCCGAAGTCACCCGGAACCATCCCGAGGTGGTGGCGGCGGTGACCGTGACCGGTGGCGCGGACGCCCTGCTGCATATCAGGGCCGCGGACATCGGGCATTTCGAGGAGGTGCTGGAGCGGATCCGGGCCGAGCCGTTCGTCACCCGTACCAACAGCTTTGTCGTACTGACCCATCTGCTGCCCAACAGCCCGGAGGCCGGAAGCCTCGCCGCACCGCCCGACGCGGGACCCGTCACGCCCTGACGTGCTGACCCGCCCTGCGCGCTCTGACGCAACGAACAGCCGCAGAACGGGCGGATGACGCAGCATTCTTGTGTCCACGCGCAAGTTCCGTTCCTTGAGGGCCTCTCCTTCCCTTCCTATCGTTGAGGCATCCCCGTCGGCGAGAGGAAACTCCATGCCGTCCTTCCGTGTGCCCGGACCTCGTGTGCCCAGACCTCGGCGCTATCTGACCTGCGAACCACGCCACTTCGACGTCCGCTATGCCATCAATCCCTGGATGCGCGAAGGGACGCCCGTCGACACGGCCCTCGCGCGCGCCCAGTGGGAGTCGCTCATGCGTGTCTACCGCGATCTCGGCCATACGGTGGAGACCGTCGAACCGGTCGCGGGACTGCCCGACATGGTGTTCGCCGCCAACGCGGCGGTGGTGATCGGCGGCCGGGTCTTCGGCTCGCGGTTCCACGCGCCGCAGCGGCGTCCCGAGGCCGGTGCGTACGCGCGGTGGTTCGAGGAGGCGGCCGGATTCGAGGTGCATGTCCCGCAGGCCGTGTGCGAGGGCGAGGGCGACTTCGTACCGGTCGGCGGTCTCGTCCTGGCCGGCACCGGTTTCCGTACGACGGTCGAGGCGCACCAGGAGGCCCAGGAGTTCTTCGGAGTGCCGACGGTCAGCCTCCGTCTTGTGGACCCGTACTTCTACCATCTGGACACCGCGCTGTTCGCCCTGGATGACGAGAACGTCGCGTACTACCCCGGAGCCTTCTCGCCCGGGAGCCGCGCGGTGCTGGAGCGGCTCTTCCCCGACGCGCTGCTCGCCACTCCGGACGACGCGATGGCCTTCGGGCTGAACTCCGTCTCCGACGGCTGCCATGTGATCATCTCTCCGCGTGCCACCAGTCTCATCGAAGGGCTTACGCGGCGCGGCTATGTCCCTGTTCCGGTCGAGCTGTCCGAGTTCCACAAGGCGGGCGGCGGAGCGAAGTGCTGCACTCAGGAGATCCGCGGTTCGTCAGACCGTCGGTTAAGGTCGTCCTCGTCCCGGGCCGGTGCGATGGAGGCACGATGCGACTGAGAGTCGAGTTCACGACCGAACCTTTCGACCTCGACGAGGCGCCCGCGCACGCGGTGGTGGCCCGCGAGATCGTCCAGAGCGCGGAACTGGACGCCGTCGACGTAGGGCCCTTCGGCAATACGGCGGAGGGCGGCGCGGAGGCGGTGCTGAGCACGGTGGACGCGCTGCTGCGCAGGTCGCTGGCCGTCGGCGCCACCCGGATCTCGCTCCAGGTGAATGTGATCGGTGACGATCGTGTCACCGACATCACCGCTGCCGCTTCTGCCGCCGACGTCGCCACAGTCGAGGACGCCCGGTGACCGGGCCGGTGGACCATCCCTTCATCATGGCGGTAAAGCCGCTGGTGGACGCCATGGGCGGCGAGCTGCTCGCGCCTCAGGAGGCCCTGCCCGACGATGTCGTGCTCGCCTGGGAGGGCGCGGACATCCTCGCCGTACGGCTGCCTCAGCTCTCGGAGTCCCTAGACCACATCCTGGCGGCCCTGGAGCGGCAGCACGGTATGCCGCTCGCCGATCTCGACCGCAGGACCAAGCAGTCGGTCGTACGGATACTGGAGGCGCGCGGCGCCTTCTCCGTACGCCATGGCGTGGAGACGGTGGCGAGCGCCCTCGGCGTCAGCCGCTTCACCGTCTACAACTACCTGAACCGCGAGAACGCGGCGAAGGGAGTGCAATAGAGGCGAAGGCAGTGCAATGGAAGAGGGCCCGGTAAGGGGCAGTGCCGGGGCTTTCGTATACAGGATTTCAACAAAGTGTTGACGTTGTGGTGCCGAGGGCGTTAGCTATGCGAAGCCTGCCCAGCACAGCCACGGAGGCTCCCGTGACTTCGACACCGACACCGGGCCTGGCCCGGTTCAACACCTCTTCCGACTCTTCCGACCATGCGCTCCTGGCCGTGCTGCACGAGGTGTGCGCCAGTCCGGCGTGGGCGAGGAAGCTGCTCGCCCGGCGCCCGTACGCCACCGCCGACGCCCTTTTCGCCGCAGGTGACACCGCCACGGATGAGCTGGACGACACGGAGCTGGCCGAGGCGATGGCAGGGCATCCGCCGATCGGCCGGCCGAAGCCCGGAGATCCCGCCTCCGCCCGGGAACAGCGAGGGATGGCCGGTGCCTCCGAGGAGCTCAGGGCCGAGATGCTGGAACTGAATCTGGCGTACCAGGACCGTTTCGGACATGTCTTTCTGATCTGCGCCACCGGCGCGACCGGTGAGCAGATGCGTGATGCGCTGAAGGAGCGGCTGGCGCACACGCCCGAGCGGGAACGCGCGATCGCGCGCGCCGAACTGGGGAAGATCAACCGTATCCGGCTGACCCGTCTCGTGACGGAGGACTTCGTGGCCGAGAACGCAGAGGACGCAGAGGACGCAGCGGACGCAGAGAACGCAAAGGACAGCGCCTCATGAGCACCGCGACCACCGCTTCCGTGTCCACGCACATCCTGGACACCAGCACCGGACGCCCCGCCACGGACGTCGCCGTGTCGCTCGCGGCCCGGAGCGGCTCCGGCG
>NZ_FMDK01000516.1 GCF_900091995.1 Streptomyces sp. MnatMP-M17 | reverse complement strand
CACAAATCACGCTTTAGTGTCCGGACACGCACCTCCTACGACCCCGCCCCCCTCCCGCCGCACGCCGGGTTTCCGTTCGGTTCCGGGCCGCATATCCAGCCCGTCCGGCGTTTGAGGACGGAACCGCCCACCCCGGCGCCGGCACCGCCGGGCGGCGTTATCTCGGGAGCACCACCACCCGCGCCGCCGGGTCCCGGGCATCCGCGGTCATCAGCGCCGTGCGGACCACCGTCGCCTGTTGTTCCAGGGACTCCCGGAGTTTTCTCGGCGTCAGGTGGACGACGGTGATGCCCAGGCGCTCCAGGTGTTCGCGCTTGCGGACGGTCGCCGACCACTCGGCCTCTTCGTCCGGGCCGTCGTCGGTGCCGTTCGCCCGGTGCGGGGGCCTCGTGTCCAGTTCCACCGCGACCGCGAACTCCGGCCAGTACGCGTCCACGCTGCCCAGGTCCGGGCCGCCGGGAAGGCGTAGGTCGACGTTCCATACCGGCTCGGACAGTTCGTACGCGCGCACCATCTCGTACAGCCGCCTCTCCGCCAGCGCCCGCCCTTCCGTGAGCAGTGAGTCCACCGCCTCCACCACATAGGGCCGGGCCAGCAGGCCGGAGAGGTTCAACTCCTGGACCACCGCTGCCGGTTCGCAGCGGTCGCCCCGTACCGCCTCGGTCAGCAGGTCGACCACCGTGCGCGCGTCGGTCAGTTCCGCGATCGCGTCGGCCACCGCGCGGGCCACGGGCGCCACCGGGAGTCCGGTGATCTGCTCGGGCGGAGGCAGGGAGTGGGTACGGATCAGCCGGGCGCAGCCCGTCGACCGCAGCCGCCGGGTACGCGGGACCAGGACGTCGATCCGCTCCAGCGAGAGCAGTCCCGGCGTGGACGTGAAGCCGTACAGCGCCAGCGCCGCGAGTCCGGTGATCATCACGGAGTCGTACGGCGGCGGGGGCGACGGCAGCGTGGCGGACGGCGACGACGGGCCCGGCTGCACCGGTACCGCCTTCACGCTCGGCCGGCCCGCGTACAGCAGCACCGCGTGCAGCCGCTCCTCGCTCGTCGGCGTCCCCGCGTGCAGCAGATAGATCCCCGGCAGCAGTTGCTGCCAAGGGCCACCGGGCCGGCACTGCGCCGCGGCCCGGCCCGCCGCCACCCCGTGCTCGCGCAACTGCGCGAGCGAGAGCACACGGCGCCGCACATCACCGGAGCCCGCGAGGTCACTGAGGAGGCAGGGGGAGAGGGGGGTGGTGTTGTTGTTCATGTCCCGGTCCTCCCCTCCGTCCGCCACCTCTCTAACCCCTGTTACGAGTTCATCGACCAAATTGGACAAGCTCGGCCTAAAGTACGGGCGTTCGACGGTCGATCACGCGAGACTCTTCGTACGAATCACACGGGCGAAGCCGGGAGGCTCTTCGTACGATCGGTCCGGCCCCGCCCCGGAGGACCAAGCCCGGCCCGGAAGCTCTAGCCCCCGCCCCGGAAGCCCTCAGCCCCGGCCCGGCCACGCCGGCATCGAGTCCGGGCCCGCCCACCCGCCGCGTCCCGCCGCCTCGTCGCACGCCTGTCCGCGCAG
>NZ_FMDK01000512.1 GCF_900091995.1 Streptomyces sp. MnatMP-M17 | reverse complement strand
CAGCGGCTGATGTCACTGCGGGCACGCGAGCCCAGCAAGATCCAAACGAGAGGCCCTAGCGGTCCGGCAGCCATCCCACCTGCACCAGCGGCGCGCCGCGCTTGCGCGAGACGAAGGTGCCGCGGCCCGGAGGCATCGGACGGGCCCTGACATTGCCGAGGATGTCGCCCTCGCCCGGATCGCCCGAGAGGATCACGCCCTGGGCGCCCAGCTCCTTCATCCGCTGCATGAACGGCTCGTACATCGCACGCGAGGCGCCCGCAGCGCTGCGCGCGACGATGAAGCGGATACCGACGTCCCGCGCGAACGGAAGATGCTCCACCAGACTCGCCAGCGGATTGCCCGAGTTGGTCGCGACCAGCTCGTAGTCGTCGATGAGCACGAAGAGCTGCGGACCGTTCCACCAGCTCCGGTCGCGGAGCTGCTGCGGAGTGATGTCCGGCTTCGGCGCCCGCTTCTGCATCACCGTGCCGATGGCGTCCATATGCATCTGCATGGCCGACGCCATCGGCGCGTACTCCAGCAGATGCGAGGACGGTACGGCCTCCAGCATCGAGCGGCGGTAGTCACCGACCACGATCCGCGCCTGCTCCGGCGCGTACCGCTCGGAGAGCTGCTTGGCGATCAGCCGCAGCAGCGCGGTCTTCCCCGACTCGCTCTCGCCGAAGATCATGAAGAACGGGTCGGTCTCGAAGTCGACGAACACCGGCTCCAGATTGGTCTCGTCGATACCGATCGCGATGCCGTGCCGCGGGAACTCGAAGCCCTTCGGAAGCTGTTCGACGGGCAGCTTGCGCGGCAGCAGCCGTACGGTCGGCGCCGCCGGTCCCGTCCAGCCCTCCTTGACCGCGCGGACGAACGCCGTCTGGCCGTCGGAGAGATCGGCGGCGCCGCTCACTCCGTCGATCCGCGGCAGCCCGCCCATGAAGTGCAGCTTCTCGGGCACCTGGCCACGGCCCGGCACTCCCGTGGGCACATTGGCCGCGACCTTGCGGTCGAACTCCGAGTCCATGACATCGCCGAGCCGCAGCTCCAGCCGGCCCAGCATCTGGTCCTTGAGCGCCGCGCGCACCTCCATGTAGCGGGCGGCGGTGACCACGACATGGACGCCGTAGCCCAGACCGCGCGCCGCCAGATCGGAGATGACCGGCTCCAGCATGTCGTAGTCGTTCTTGAAGCCGCCCCAGCCGTCGATGACCAGAAAGACATCGCCCCAGGCCTCGCCGGGCAGTTCGCCCGCCGCGCGCCTGCGCCGGTAGGTCGCGATGGAGTCGATGCCGTTCGAACGGAAGAACTCCTCGCGCCGGTTGAGCACTCCCAGCACCTCCGCGACCGCGCGCCGGACCCGTTCCGGATCGAGCCGGGACGCGACTCCGCCGACATGCGGCAGATCGGCGAGCGAGGAAAGCCCGCCACCGCCGAAGTCCAGTGCGTAGAACTGCACTTCGTGCGGAGTGTGGGTGAGGGCGAACGACGCGATCAGCGTCCGCATCAGCGTCGACTTGCCGGACTGCGGACCGCCCACCACGAGCATATGGCCGGCCGCGCCGGAGAAGTCCCGGTAGAGCACCTCGCGGCGCTGCTCGAAGGGCTTGTCGATCAGACCGAGCGGTACGGTCAGACCGCCGGGCCTGGTGTACTCGGTCGCGTTCAGCCCGCGCTCCGCCGTCACCGCGATCCCGGGCAGCAGCTGGTCGAGCGTCGGCGCCTCGTCCAGCGGCGGCAGCCACACCTGGTGCGCGGGCACTCCCTGCCCGTCCAGCCGGCGCACGATCACATCGAGGACCGTGTCCGCCAGCGCGTCGTCCTCCGAGGTCGAGGGCGTGAGCGCGGCGGCCGGATCCGGCGCCGCGTACACCACGGGCACCGGAGTGGCCGTGAAGAGCGCGGGCCGCCGCTCGACATGCAGCTGTCCCACCGAGAGATCGGGACCGCCGGTGCGGTACGTACCGGAGACATACGCCGCCTTGAAACGGGTCATCTCGTCCGTACCGAACTTGAGATAGCCGGAGCCGGGCACCGACGGCAGGTGGTACGCGTCGGGCACGCCCAGCGCCGTACGCGACTCGGCCGCCGAGAACGTCCGCAGACCGATCCGGTACGAGAGATACGTGTCGAGCCCGCGCAGCTTGCCCTCCTCCAGCCGCTGCGAGGCCAGCAGCAGATGCACCCCCAGGGACCGGCCGATCCGGCCGATCTGGATGAACATGTCGATGAAGTCGGGCTTGGCGGTGAGCAGTTCGGAGAACTCGTCGATCACCAGCACGAGCGAGGCCAGCGGCTCCAGCGCCGCGCCCGCCGCCCGCGCCTTCTCGTAGTCGTGGATATTGGCGTAGTTGCCCGCCGAGCGCAGCAGCTCCTGACGGCGCTGGAGTTCACCGCGGATCGCGTCGCCCATCCGGTCGACCAGCGTCAGATCGTCCGCCAGGTTGGTGATGACCGCCGCCACATGCGGCATCTGCGACATCCCGGCGAAGGTCGCACCGCCCTTGAAGTCCGCGAGGACGAAGTTCAGCGTCTCCGAGGAGTGCGTGACGGCGAGCCCGAGCACCAGCGTACGCAGCAGCTCCGACTTGCCGGAACCGGTCGCGCCGACACAGAGCCCGTGCGGTCCCATGCCCTCCTGCGCGGCCTCCTTGAGGTCCAGCATCACCGGCTGGCCGTCCTCGCCGACACCGATCGGCACCCGCAGCCGCTCGGCCGTCGACCTGGGCCGCCAGGTGCGGGCCACATCGACCGCCGCAGCGTCACCGAGATTGAGCAGATCCGTGAAGTCCAGATTGGCGAGCAGCGGTTCGTCCTCGTCGCCGCCACCCGTGCGCAGCGGAGCGAGCTGCCGCGCGAGAGCCTCGGCGGCGGGCAGCGAGATCCCGTCCGGCACGCCCTCGTACGCCAGACCTCCACCCGACTCCAGCCGCAGCCGGCCCGGCCGTACCACCACGGACAGCCCGCCGCGCGGCTCGTCCAGCTCGCCGGAGACGACCTCCACGATCGTCACGCCCTGAAGTCCCTCGGCCGCCGCGAACAGCGAGTCCGGCGGCACCATCCCGCCGTCCAGCACGACCACCACATGCGGCTGGTCCAGCACCGGCTGGCTGTCCCGGCCGAACCGGGGCCGCCCGTCCAGCCTGCCGCGCAGAAGCTGCTCCAGCTCGCCGAGATCGTCGCCGAACAGCCGCTTCGTACCGGCGCCGTCGATCTGTCCCGGGACCTGCGTGTGCGGCAGCCACTTCGTCCAGTCCCAGCGCGCGACCGCTCCGGGCGCCGCCACCACCGCGACCATCACATCTTCGGGCGAGTGCAGCGTCACCAGCTGGGCGACCAGCGCGCGCGCCGCCGAGTGCGCCGACTCCGGCTCGCCCGAGACCGTCACATGGTAGAAAGCGCGCATCGACACAGCCATCGGCAGCCCGTCCAACGAGCCGTGCACCGCGAGGAACTGCTGCATCGCGCCGGCGCACAGCGGCTCCAGCTCATCGACCGGCGCCGTGTCGGGCGCGACCAGCGCGGTGGCGAGCCGCTGCGCGCCGAGCCCGATCCTGAGCTGCCCGAAGTCCCCGTCGCCGACGCGCCGTTCCCACACCCGCGAGCCCTCGGCCACCACCGACCAGAGCTGCTCGGGCGAGGGATGCAGATAGAGCTGGGCATCGCGCTGCGCCCGCGCCGTCCTGCGGACCGTACGCCGCGTCTGCGCGAGGTACTTGAGATAGTCGCGCCGCACATCGGCAATTTGCCCCTGCGTACCGCGACGGAATCTGACGATCTGCGCCACGACCATCGCCAGCGTCGAGAACAGCATCAGCACGCCCATGATCCGCATGAACGGAGGCGCCTGCGGCGAGAAGAAGAAGACCACCGACGAGCCCATGCCGAGCACCGGCAGGACCTGCATCAGCATGCCCTCCTGCTGACCGCGCGGCAGTTCCGGCGGCGCCTCCAAGGCCAGGGCATCCGTGGGCACTTCCGGCGGAAGGGACCGTGGTGGGCGTTTGACGACGATCTGGCTCACCGGCGCATCAATCCCTCAAGACGGACGGGCAGTTCCGTACCGGCGCCCCCGTGGCGACGGTCTCCCTCCGCGCGACGGCGATCCTACTTGCAGACCTTCGCACGGCGCCCCGGTAGGGTGGCGCGCGCAGCGTGCGCAACCGCGAATCAGGGGGACAGACACGTGACTACGACCGCAGCGACCGGCTTCTGCCGCGTCACCGTCGTGGCGCCGGACAGCAGGATCGATGTCGCGCTCCCGGAGGACATTCCCGTCGCCGACATCCACCCGGAGATCCTGAGACTGACCGGCCAGACCCAGACGGCGGGCACTCCCACCGGATACCACCTGGTCCGGCGCGACGGCACCGTACTGGACGGCGCCCGCACCCTGGTCGCCCAGCAGGTGCTCGACGGCGAGGTCCTCAGCCTGCGGCCCTTCGCCGAGTCCCTGCCGCCCGCGGTCTTCGACGACGTCTCGGACGCCGTCGCCTCCGCCGTCCGGCGCGACCGTCATCTCTGGAGCGACGAACTGCTGCGCTCCGCCGGTCTGATCGGCGGAGTCCTGCTGCTCGTCCTCATGGGCTTCGTCCTCTGGTTCGCCGATCCCGTCCGCCACGACATGCACAGCCTTCCCGGTGTGATCGCGGGCGCGGCCGGTGTGCTGCTGACCGCCTTCGCGGGCGTACGGGCCCGGGTCTACGCGGACCGCGCCACCGCCGTCGCGCTCGGACTCGGCGCCCTGCCGCTGCTGCTGATCGCCGGCTCCGGGATCATCGGTCCCGACGCCGGACAGGGCCCGGGACGGCTCCAGTTCCTGCTCGGCTGTGTCACCGTGCTGGTCGCGTCCGTCGTCCTCGTCGCGCTCACGCCGAGCGGCGACGCGCCCTTCGTCGCCGCGACCTTCCTGGCCACCGCCGGCACGCTCGCGACCTTCGTGATGATCCTGACCGAGGCGTCGGCCACCGGGACCGCCGCCGTCTGCGCACCGGTCGCCATCGGGATCGTCGCCTTCCTGCCCGGTCTCTCCGCCCGCTTCGCCCGGCTGCCCATCGGCTACGCGGCACCGCGCAGCGCGACGGGCGGCGAGTACGGCGACGACGCCTTCGCCGATCCGCACGCCTCCTCCGACGCCGAACCCGTCGACGCCGAGCGCATCGCCGCCCAGGCCCGCCGCGGCCACGAGATGCTGCTCGGTCTGGTCGGCGGCTGCGCGGCGGTCGTCGTCGGCGCCGCGGCGGTGCTCGGCTTCTCGGACACCGTCTGGGGCCAGTTCCTCGCCCTCGCGGCCGGTCTCGCGATGCTGCTGCGCGCCCGGCTCTTCCGCTACACCTCGCAGGTCACCTGCGTGCTGGTCGCGGGCATCGCGGCGATCGCGCTGCTGGTCCTCGGCCTCTCCCTGAATCCGCCCGCCGACCTGGTCAGGGAGCTTCTGACCTACGGCGACCGCGGCGCGCTCGACATCCGTACGATCTGGCTCACCGCGAGCGTCGCCGCGGGCGCCGCCCTGATCACCGCGATCGGTCTGATCGTCCCGCACAAGGGCCTCTCGCCCTTCTGGGGCCGGCTCCTCGATCTCGCCGAGGGCGCGGTACTGCTCTCGCTGGTCCCGCTCTGCCTCGCGGTCCTCGACGTCTTCACCGCGGCCCGCGCCCTCACCAGCTAGGCAGCGTCCCCGCCGGGCTCTGTTCCGGGCTCCCGGGCCGTGGCCAGGAGCCTGCCCGGGGACTGGTACCCTGTGTGACGGCCGTGTGTGTACGTGAACCCGGAGCCTCTGCTCCGCGGTCAACGCCCAGCGGACCCCGCCTCCCGAGTAACGGAAGCTCCCCAGAGTATTCGACCTGGGGCACTCGGTGGCCACGAAGACCCACGAGGAGTACGCGTGTCGCTCGACGCCGCTACGAAGAAGCAGATCATGACCGAGTTCGGCACCAAGGAAGGTGACACCGGCTCCCCCGAGGTCCAGGTCGCCATGCTGTCGCGCCGGATCTCGGACCTGACCGAGCACCTCAAGACCCACAAGCACGACCACCACTCCCGTCGCGGTCTGCTGATTCTGGTCGGCCAGCGCCGCCGGCTGCTCCAGTACCTGGCCAAGAAGGACATCCAGCGCTTCCGTGCGCTGGTCGACCGCCTGGGCATCCGCCGCGGTGCGGCCGGCGGTGCCAAGTAAGACACCGTGAAGGGAGCGGTCCCCACCACCGGGGACCGCTCCCTTTGCCGTATGTACGGAACGGTACGAGCACCTGTACGGAACGGTACGGGCACCGGCCCGGGACGGCCGGAATGCCGTCCCTCGGCGAAGCTCAGTAACCTGGACGCACAAGTACAACTGAAGACGTACGAGTACAACTGAAAGAGGAAGAGGAGGAGCGACCTCCGCCGCCGCCGGTCCTCGGTAGTGGCGCCCGGAAGGACGCGCGGCCCATGCCGCGGTCCCGGGTGCTTCGATCGAAGACCGGCCCGCACCAAGGAGCGCTTCTCCGCCACGTCCCCTGCCACACGGGCACCGGACGAAGACGAGGAGAAATCACTAGTGGAGAACGAGACCCACTACGCCGAGGCCGTTATCGACAACGGAACCTTCGGCACCCGCACCATCCGCTTCGAGACGGGCCGGCTCGCCCGTCAGGCCGCCGGCTCCGCCGTCGCCTATCTGGACGACGACACCATGGTGCTGTCGGCCACCACCGCCTCCAAGAAGCCCAAGGACCAGCTCGACTTCTTCCCGCTGACGGTGGACGTCGAGGAGCGGATGTACGCCGCCGGCAAGATTCCCGGCTCCTTCTTCCGCCGCGAGGGCCGTCCCTCCGAGGACGCCATCCTCACCTGCCGGCTCATCGACCGCCCGCTGCGCCCGTCCTTCAGGAAGGGCCTGCGCAACGAGATCCAGGTCGTTGAGACGATCATGGCGCTCAACCCGGACCACCTCTACGACGTGGTCGCGATCAACGCCGCCTCCTGCTCCACGCAGCTCGCGGGCCTGCCCTTCTCCGGCCCCATCGGCGGCACCCGTGTCGCCCTGATCAAGGGCCAGTGGGTCGCGTTCCCGACGCACACCGAGCTGGAGGAGGCCGTCTTCGACATGGTCGTCGCCGGCCGGGTCCTGGACGACGGCGATGTCGCGATCATGATGGTCGAGGCCGAGGCCACCGAGAAGACCATCCAGCTCGTCAAGGACGGCGCCGAGGCTCCCACCGAGGAGGTCGTCGCCGCCGGTCTTGAGGCCGCGAAGCCCTTCATCAAGGTCCTCTGCAAGGCGCAGTCGGATCTCGCCGCCAAGGCCGCCAAGCCCACCGGCGAGTTCCCGATCTTCCTCGACTACGAGGACGACGTCCTGGAGGCGCTCACCTCGGCCGTCAGGTCCGAGCTGGCCCAGGCGCTCACCATCGCGGGCAAGCAGGAGCGCGAGGCCGAGCTGGACCGTGTCAAGGTCCTCGCCGGCGAGAAGCTGCTCCCGCAGTTCGAGGGCCGCGAGAAGGAGATCTCCGCGGCCTACCGCTCGCTGACCAAGTCCCTGGTCCGTGAGCGCGTCATCAAGGACAAGGTCCGTATCGACGGCCGTGGCGTCACGGACATCCGTACGCTCGCCGCCGAGGTCGAGGCCATCCCGCGCGTGCACGGTTCGGCGCTCTTCGAGCGTGGCGAGACCCAGATCCTGGGCGTCACCACGCTGAACATGCTCCGGATGGAGCAGCAGCTCGACACGCTCTCGCCGGTCACCCGCAAGCGTTACATGCACAACTACAACTTCCCGCCGTACTCCACCGGTGAGACCGGCCGCGTCGGTTCGCCCAAGCGCCGCGAGATCGGCCACGGCGCCCTGGCCGAGCGCGCGCTCGTACCGGTGCTGCCGACGCGCGAGGAGTTCCCGTACGCCATCCGCCAGGTCTCCGAGGCGCTGGGCTCCAACGGCTCCACGTCCATGGGCTCGGTCTGCGCCTCCACCATGTCGCTGCTGAACGCCGGTGTGCCGCTCAAGGCGCCCGTCGCCGGTATCGCCATGGGCCTGATCTCCCAGGAGATCGACGGCGAGACCCACTACGTCACCCTCACCGACATCCTCGGTGCGGAGGACGCCTTCGGTGACATGGACTTCAAGGTCGCCGGTACGAAGACCTTCGTCACCGCGCTCCAGCTCGACACCAAGCTCGACGGCATTCCCGCCTCGGTCCTGGCCGCCGCGCTGAAGCAGGCCCGCGACGCCCGCCTCCACATCCTCGATGTGATGAACGAGGCCATCGACGTCCCGGACGAGATGTCCCCGAACGCGCCGCGGATCATCACCGTCAAGATCCCGGTGGACAAGATCGGTGAGGTCATCGGCCCCAAGGGCAAGATGATCAACCAGATCCAGGAGGACACCGGCGCCGACATCACGATCGAGGACGACGGCACCATCTACATCGGTGCCGCCGACGGACCGGCCGCCGAGGCCGCCCGCGCCACGATCAACGGCATCGCCAACCCGACCATGCCGGAGGTCGGCGAGCGCTATCTGGGCACGGTCGTCAAGACGACCACCTTCGGCGCGTTCGTGTCGCTGCTCCCGGGCAAGGACGGTCTGCTGCACATCTCGCAGATCCGCAAGCTCGCCGGCGGCAAGCGCGTGGAGAACGTCGAGGACGTCCTCGGTGTGGGCCAGAAGGTCCAGGTCGAGATCGCCGAGATCGACCAGCGCGGCAAGCTCTCCCTCATCCCGGTGATCGAGGGCGAAGAGGCCGCGGACTCCGAAGAGGCGAAGGACGACGCGACCCAGTGACGGCCGGCTTCCAGGCGACGGCCCGCACCTCCTCGGAGGCGCGGGCCGTCG
>NZ_FMDK01000280.1 GCF_900091995.1 Streptomyces sp. MnatMP-M17 | reverse complement strand
GCGGGGGCCCGCCGATCTCGGCGGCGAGATGCAGTGGTCGGGTGGCGGACATGGCGGGCCTTACCTTTCGGCTTCGGACGGGCCGCTCGGGGCCCGGCCGGCGGTTGAGGACACGGCACGCGGACCGTCGGTCGATCCCGCGAGCGGATCATCCGGCGATGGCAGCACGGCGCGCGGCCGGTCGCCGGAGGAGGACACAGGCCCGGTGCGGAAGGGCAGTTCACCGAGGAGGCTGAGCGCGGCCCGCGCCGTCGCGTCGTTCTGCCGGAACGCCGGTCCGCCGGTACGGGGCCGGGTGAACGCGCCGCTGGAGCGGGCGGTGGTGTACGGGCCGAGTGCGAAACGCCGTGGATGCGGACGGCCGTCGCGCTCCACGAGCCGTCCGTCGTCCGGGTCGACCTTGACCAGACCGGCTCCGGCGGTGACGGCCGCGCCCTCCTCGTACAGCGCGCGCAGCAGCGGGCTGCGGGTGCGCTCCGGCGAGGAATCGGGCAGCCGGGCCTCGACCAGGGCGCGCGCCTCGACGTACTCACCGGGCACACCGGCGCTGCGGGCCCGGAAGACGCCCTGCCGGTCATCGGTCTCGACCGTCATGTCCGGGCCGAGGAAGCGGACCACACCGGCCCGCGAGAGCGCGAGCAACTGGCGCAGTCTCGGGCCCGGCGGGCCGGAGGCGAGATAGCTGAAGAAGCCGTGCCACCGGTCGTCCATGTCCCCGAGGTCGCCGAGGCGCACGAGCTGCCCGTAGACCGAGAGCAGCCCGTGGAAGACGGCCAGGTCCGCACTGTGGGACGGATCGTGCCGACGGACGAGATCGGCGGCTATGTACGCGCGCAGCGCGTCCTGGAGTGCGTCGTACGAAGGAAAGCGCAGCCCGTCCAGCGGCCGGTCGAGGGCGGCCAGATCGATGCGGTCTGCGGGATCCGGTACGGCGGTGGTGACCAGGGCGTCCAGCTCCGGGCTGCCGGGATCGGCTGCCGCGTACTTCTCCTCGAAGTCGGTCCAGCCGACGCGCGTACGCTCGGGATGGGCGCTGAAGAGCCGGTGGTAGTGGGCGAATCCGAGTTCCTTGTCCACCAGCGGCCGGAGATCGCGCTCGAAGTCGGGCGGGCCCGGCCTGCTCAGCAGCTCGTCGATCTGCCCGGACCCCAAGAAGCGTGGCAGCGGCGGCCGTTCACCGTCCGGACCGTAACCGATCTTGGAGTGGTACGGGACTCCGCGCCGCGATCCGACGTACAGGACCGGCTCCCGTCCCGATGGGTGGTACGTGAGCGCTCCGCCGTCCTGGTCGGCGCTGCCGTCGTCGGCGCTGCCCGAGTACCGTCCGCCGCGTCCCTCGGTCAGGAGCACCATCAGATCGACAAAGGCGAGTCCGAAGCCCCGGACGAGTACGGGCTCACCGGCGGGCAGTGCGGAGAGATCGCTGTCGGCGGTGAAGTCCGGCGGCAGATGGATCAGTTGGTGGCGGCGCGCGAATTCCCCCAACTCCCGCGTCCGCGCGTCCGGTTCACCGTCGAGATGGCCGAGGGTGAGCACGACGAGATCGGCGAGCAGCGGCTCGGCGCGGTCCTCCAGCCAGACACGCTGACGTCCGCCGCGCGGGCCGCTGATCCGCAGGGCGTGGGTTCGGTGGAGATGGAGCGTGACACCGGGCGGCAGGGCGGCCACGGTCTGTTCGTACACCCAGCTCAGATAGGCGCTCTGCACCTGTCTGCTGGGAAAGGTCTGGCCGGTGAGCGCGGTTATCGCCGCACGGAGTCCCGGCTCGGCCCGCTCGGACTCTGCCGGGAGCGCTATCCGGCCCTCCCTGACCGCCCGGGCCCATTCGTGCAGCGCGGGCCCCGGCCGTACGGGCCCTTCCAGGACGACCGATTCGTCGGTGTACATCGTGACGTCCTCGGCCATGGAGTTCATCCACAGCAGCGGTGACTGGTCACGGCGCCAGATCCGGCCGGCGCCCGGCGGATACGGATCCACGAGATGGATGTCCAGCGGCCGGCCGTCGTACAGGGACGGCGCGTTGGCGGCGAGCCGCTCCAGAAAGCCCGTGCCGCGCGGGCCCGCGCCGATCACGATGAGGGAGGGAGTGACGACCGGAGTTACGGCCGGAGGGCGGACATCACCCGTTGACGCAGGCGGCACAGGCGGCACGGACGACGCAGGCGACTCGGACGGCACAGGTGGCACAGGCATGCGAAGGCTCCGTGGATACGGTGATCGAACACGGGATGTGCCTTCACAGACAGTGCGGGCGGACCGAGCCCCTCAGCAGGATCCACCGCACCACCGAGGCTAAGCGGTGTGTACGGCCTGTTGTCAAGCTCGTCCGGACTGTGAGCGTGCGGTCTCACTCAGTTGACGTGGAAACGGATGCCTGTTCCACTTGATCCCATGCATCGGCAGCAGTGGCTGGTCACGCGCTCCCACATCGACTTCGGTCGAGTGTGGTCCTCTTCCTGTTGAGCTGACACCCTGCACGGCCCGGCAGTCCCGGCGCTTCCGCGCCGTTCCGCGTGCCTTCACACGCAGAGCGTCACGCTCGAATCCCCTCGCCCGTGTTGTCCGCCCGCCATTCTCAGCAATCACAACCGCAGCAGTCACAACCGCTGCAATCGCAGTCGCAGTCGCGGCAGCAGCCCTCCCGCTTCTTGCGCGACCACGGACCTTCGTACTCCTTCGCACAGCACAGCTTGCAGGTGCAGCACAGTCCGACGAAGACCGCGCAGCCGGCCCAGAAGCCGCGTCTGCCGGGCTTCTGCGGCTCCGGCACGGGGCCCGGCAGCCCGCCCGGGCCACCGGGTCCGCCCGGTACGCCCGGATGTCCGCCGCCATAGGGATTGTTCGAGCCGTAGGGCCCGTACGCTGCAGGGCCCTGGCCGGCGTACGGATTGCCCTGCGGCGGCAGACCGCCCTGTCCGTCCTGGCCGCCCTGTCCGTCCCGGCCGCCCTGCGCCGCGTGCCCACAGGCCGTCGTACCGAAGGCGCGGTCGACGGATATGCGCAGTTCATGCGCGAGCAGCACATGCGCCAGCCGGTCGTCGGTGAACTCCGCGTCCCGCAGCGCGAGCCTGATCCCGCGCACCGCGTCATCGGCGAGCCGTCGGGCCTCCGTCAGCGAGGTGCCGGTCGCGGTGAGCGGATTCCAGGCGCCCGACGCCTCGTCAGCTCGCTGGTCCTCCACGGCATCCAGCAGATGGGCGAGCCGGCCGAAGAGCCGGCCGGCCTCGGCGAGCGGCGCGCTGTTGCCGGGCCGGCCGGCCAGTACGGCGGTGTGCGCGAAGGCGGCGGCGGTGGCCGTCTCGGTCGGTTCGGTGACGGTGAGCAGCGGAGTGCCAGGGCCGGCCAGCGCCTCGATCTCCGGCTGCCGGTCGATCGCGTCGACCAG
>NZ_FMDK01000518.1 GCF_900091995.1 Streptomyces sp. MnatMP-M17 | reverse complement strand
GCGGCGACCGCCGCTCGACGCGGTGGCCGCCGGGCGGGCGGCATGGGGCTGGGGTACGGGTACGGCGCTCACGTACCCCACTATCCCCTACCGTGTCACCCGCCGTTCAGGCGGTTGGCGGTATGCACGGCGCGGAGCACGGCCGCCGCCTTGTTGCGGCACTCGATGTCCTCGGAGACCGGGTCGGAATCGGCGACGACGCCCGCTCCCGCCTGGACGTACGCCGTGCCGTCGCGCAGCAGCGCGGTACGGATGGCGATGGCCGTGTCGGAGTCCCCGGCGAAGTCGAGATAGCCGACGCAGCCGCCGTACAGCCCGCGCCGGGTGGGCTCCAGCTCGTCGATGATCTGCATGGCGCGCGGCTTGGGCGCTCCGGAGAGCGTGCCCGCCGGAAAACAGGCTGTCAGCACGTCGAAGGCGGTCCGGCCCTCGGCGACCCGCCCGGTCACCGTGGACACGATGTGCATGACGTGCGAGTAGCGCTCGACCGACATGAAGTCCACGACCTCCACGCTGCCCGGCGCGCAGACACGGCCCAGATCGTTGCGGCCGAGGTCCACGAGCATGAGGTGCTCGGCGCGCTCCTTGGGATCGGCGAGCAGTTCCTCGGCGAGGGCCTGGTCCTCCCGCGGTGTGGCGCCCCGGTGCCTGGTCCCGGCGATCGGATGCACCATCGCGCGCCCGTCCTCGACCTTGACCAGGGCCTCGGGACTGGAGCCCACGACGTCGAAGGGCTTGCCGTCCTGGTGCGGGAAGCGGAAGAGATACATGTACGGCGACGGATTGGTGGCCCGCAGCACCCGGTAGACATCCAGGGCGCTCGCGGTGACGGGCGTCTCGAAGCGCTGCGAGGGAACGACCTGGAAGGCCTCGCCCGCCCTGATCCGCTCTTTGATGTCCTCGACGGCGGCCCGGTAGTCCGGGCCTCCCCAGAGCGCGGTGTACTCGGGCAGCTCGGAGGCGGGCAGCGCGGCCGGCGCGGAGTGCAGCGGCTCGGCGAGATCGGCGGCCATGGCGTCGAGCCGGGCGACGGCGTCCGCGTACGCCTCGTCCACACCGGTGTCCAGGTCGTTGTGGTTGATCGCGTTGGCGATCAGCAGGACCGTGCCGTCCCAGTGGTCGAGTACAGCGAGGTCCGAGGTGAGCAGCATGGTCAGCTCGGGGATGCGCAGATCGTCGCGCGCGTGCTCGCCGATCCGCTCCAGCCTGCGGACGATGTCGTAGCCGAGATAGCCGACCGTGCCGCCGGTGAAGGGCGGCATGCCGGAGGAGAGGTCGCGCGGAGTGTGCAGGGCCTCCACGGTGGCGCGCAGGGCGGCCAGCGGATCGCCGTCCACGGGGACGCCGACCGGCGGAGTGCCGAGCCAGTGGGTGCGGCCGTCGCGTTCGGTGAGCGTGGCGGCGGACCGTACGCCGATGAAGGAGTAGCGGGACCAGGAGCGGCCGTTCTCCGCGGACTCCAGCAGGAAGGTCCCCGGACGCTCGGCGGCGAGCTTGCGGTACAGGCCGACCGGGGTGTCGCCGTCCGCGAGGAGGCGCCTGCTGACGGGGATGACACGGCGGTCCACCGCCAGCTTGCGGAAGGTCTCAAGGTCCATGGCGGCTGACCCTACTCGGTGGAACGGACCGGTCCGTTCACCGTCCGAGCGGCAGGACATCCGCGTCGAAGCACGTGCGCGCGCCGGTGTGGCAGGCGGCCCCGACCTGGTCGACCTGGACCAGAACGGTGTCGGCGTCGCAGTCCAGGGCGACGGACTTGACGTGCTGGACATGGCCGGAGGTGTCGCCCTTGACCCAGTACTCGCGGCGGCTGCGGGACCAGTAGGTGCAGCGGCCCGTGGTCAGGGTGCGGTGCAGGGCCTCGTCGTCCATCCAGCCCAGCATCAGCACCTCGCCGGTGTCGTACTGCTGGGCGATGGCCGGGAGCAGTCCGTCGGGCGTGCGCTTGAGCCGGTCCGCGATGGCGGGATCGAGTCCGCGGCTCGGGCCGGGGGCTCCGGCGTCGCTGGGAGCGGCTGCGTCGCCGGGTGTGCCGGTGGTGCCGGGTGTGCCGGTGGTGCCGGTGGTGCCGGTGGTGCCGGTGGTGCCGGTGGTGCCGGACGGCGTACTGGGCGTGCTGGACGTACTGCTCATGCGTCCCATTGTGCCGCGCCCGCGTCGTTGACCGGGCCCGCCGTCCACTGGGCGGACGGGGCCGGGCAGCCGTACGCTGGGAGCCATGTCGACCCATGCCAAGCGTGAACGGCTTCTGCTCGCCGACCTGTTGGAAGCCGCGGGCCCGGAGGCGCCGACGCTCTGCGACGGCTGGCTGACGCGGGATCTCGCGGCCCATACCGTGGTGCGCGAGCGCCGCCCGGACGCGGCGGGCGGTGTGCTGGTGCCCGCGCTCAAGAACCGGCTGGAGCGGGTGCAGGCCGAATACGCCGCGAAGCCGTACGAGGAGCTGATCCAGCTCATCCGTACGGGACCGCCGCGGCTGTCGCCGTACGGCATCAAGCAGATCGACGAGGCGGCGAACGCGATCGAGTTCTATGTGCACGCCGAGGATGTGCGGCGGGCGCAGCCCGACTGGACACCGCGCGAGATCGACCGTGTCTTCGCGGACGCGCTCTGGTCGCGGCTCGAGAAGGGCGGCCGGATGCTGGGCCGCAAGTCGCCGGTGGGTCTGGTGCTGCGCCGCCCGGACGGCCAGACGGCCGTGGCCCACCGCGGCACACCGGTGGTGACGGTCACCGGTGAGCCGGGTGAGCTGGTGCTCTTCGTGTTCGGACGGCAGAGCGTCACGGATGTGGAGCTGGAGGGCGACAAGGACGCGATCGCCCGGCTCCAGGAGGCGAAGCTCGGTATCTGAGCGGGCCCGCCGAAGGGCGTCAGGAGTACGGGCAGTTCCCTCGGTACTCCGCGATCGTCGGGCCCGGCACCGGCAGCGGGCAGAGGAACTGCTCGTAGCGGGTGTCGTCGTCGATGAACCGCTTCAGCCAGGACACGCTGTACTTGGCGATCGTGGTGTTCGCCGTGACCGGTGTCCGGTGGACGGCGCCCTTCAGCTCCAGATACGCCTTGTCGAGCGTGCCTGGCAGTGACGCGTAGAACGGCTCGGAGTGCGTGGCGACCGGCGCGACCGTATCGCCGTCGGCGCCGACCACCAGGGTGGGCGTACGGACCTCGGGCCAGGTGGTGTCCAGGTTCCAGCCGGTCAGCGGGATGGCCGCCTTCAGGGACGTACGGCTCTTGGCGGCCTCCAGGGAGCCGCCACCGCCCATCGAGTGGCCCATGACGCCGAGCCGCGTGCGGTCGATCCGCTCACGGACCGCCGAATCCCCCGTCAGATAGTCCAGTGCGGCGAGGAGTTGACGTCCGCGCCCGGCGGGCTGGTCGAGCACGGTGATGGTGTCGATGGTGAAGACGACAAAGCCCTGCGAGGCGAGGCGCGGTCCGTACCAGGCGATGCTGGACTGGGTGCCGGTGAAGCCGGGCGAGATGGCCACCGCGCCGAAGGTGCCGTCCGCAGTGGAGGTCGGGTAATAGACCGTGCCGCCGCCGAAGCCGCTGACGCTCGACCGCGCGACGGTGAGCCGGGAGACGGCGTACGGGCCGAGAGGCGCCTCGATGGCGGCCACGGTCGGCGCGGGCCCGCGCTCGTACGGATTGGCCGCGGCCTCGGCGGACCGGGCGGCCGTGGCAGCAGGCGCG
>NZ_FMDK01000508.1 GCF_900091995.1 Streptomyces sp. MnatMP-M17 | reverse complement strand
TCCAGCAGGCCCGCCAGGGCCGGCTCGGCGCCCGCCTCGGCCAGCCGGCCCAGCACCCGGTCGTACGAGCCGCCACCGCGTCCCAGCCGCATACCGCGCCCGTCCACCGCGAGGCCGGGCAGCAGGACGACCTCCGCGTCCAGTACGGCGTCGGGACCGAGCCGTACACCGTCGGGCTCCAGCAGTCCTCGCCGCGCGCGTACCAGCCGCTCCGCGCCCTCGTACGGCGCCCAGTCCAGGTCGTTGTCCGCCATCAGCACCGGCAGCAGGACCCGTACGCCCCGCGCGCGCAGCGCGTCGAGCAGCGCGCGCGTCCCGGGCTCGCGCCCTACCGACACATACGCGGCGACGGTACGGGCGCGGGCCAGCTCCGGCAGTTCCAGGGCGCGCTCCGCGAGAACCGCAGCGGCTCTCCGCGCGTCTTCACCGGACAGCCCGTTCCTCGCGGCGAGAAGTTCGCTCCGCAGCGCGTCCTTTCCGGGCATGTCATCCCCCATCAGACATCACAAACCTCTCGTATGAGTACGGAAGAGGCGAAAGTTAACCAGAGCATCATCTTCCGCCCATACGCAGCAGATAGTGTGTTCGGCATGACTCAGTCGCCCTCCCGGGCCAGCTCCGCCAGGATCAGCAAGGCTGTCATCCCTGCCGCCGGCCTAGGCACCCGGTTCCTGCCCGCCACCAAGGCAACTCCTAAGGAGATGCTGCCGGTCGTCGACAAGCCGGCGATCCAGTATGTGGTCGAGGAGGCCGTGGCAGCCGGTCTCTCCGACGTGCTCATGGTGACCGGTCGCAACAAGCGTCCTCTTGAGGACCACTTCGACCGGAACTACGAGCTGGAAGAGGCGCTCACCCGCAAGGGAGACCTTGAACGCCTCGCCAAGGTCCAGGAGTCCAGCGACCTCGCCACCATGCACTATGTGCGTCAGGGCGATCCCAGAGGCCTCGGCCACGCCGTCCTCTGCGCGGCTCCGCACGTCGGCGACCAGCCCTTCGCGGTCCTGCTCGGCGACGACCTGATCGATCCGCGCGATCCGCTGCTGGCCCGGATGGTCGAGGTCCAGGAGCGCGAGGGCGGCAGCGTCATCGCCCTCATGGAGGTCGATCCGTCGCAGATCCATCTCTACGGATGCGCCGCGGTCGAGCCCACGCGCGACGCCGATGTGGTCAAGGTGCACGATCTGGTCGAGAAGCCCGACGCCGCCGACGCGCCCAGCAACTACGCGATCATCGGCCGCTATGTCCTCGATCCCGCCGTCTTCGGGATACTGCGCAAGACCGCTCCGGGCCGCGGCGGCGAGATCCAGCTCACCGACGCGCTTCAGCAGCTCTCCGCGGACGAGAAGGTCGGCGGACCGGTCCACGGCGTGGTCTTCAAGGGCCGCCGTTATGACACCGGTGACCGCGGCGACTATCTCCGTGCCATTGTCAGACTCGCATGCGAACGTGAAGACCTGGGCCCGGACTTCCGGACCTGGCTCCGCGGTTATGTCGCGGAGGAGATGTAGCACTTGATGTAGCACTTGACGAGGAGATACGGCACTTGAGCAGCACGGCGGAATCGGCACCGGCGGCCTACGGGCACGAGCGGCTCTGGTCGGTGGACGACCATCTCGCGGACATTCTCGCCGCGGTGCACCCGCTCGATCCCATCGAGCTGCAACTGCTCGACGCGCAGGGCTGTGTGCTCGTGGAGGACATCACGGTGCCGGTGGCGCTGCCGCCGTTCGACAACAGCTCCATGGACGGCTACGCGGTCCGTACGGTCGATGTCGCGGGCGCCACCGAGGAGTTTCCCGCCGTGCTGACCGTCGTCGGCGATGTCGCGGCGGGCAGCGGTGCCCTGCCCGAGGTCGGCCCCGGGCAGACCGCCCGGATCATGACCGGTGCCGCGCTGCCGCCGGGCGCCGAGGCCGTCGTTCCGGTGGAGTGGACCGACGGCGGTACGGGCGGCGGTGCGGCCACCTCGATGCGCCCGGCCGTGGAGGCGCCGGACGGCGCGAGCGGCGAGGTGCGGGTGTACCGCCCGGTCGAGGCCGGAGGCCATGTCCGCGCGCGCGGCAGCGATGTGCAGGCGGGCGATCTGGCCCTGGAGGCCGGTACGGTCCTGGGCCCGCCGCAGATCGGACTGCTGGCCGCCATCGGCCGCGGTTCGGTACGGGTCCGCCCGCGCCCGCGCGTGGTCGTGCTCTCCACCGGCAGCGAGCTCGTCCAGCCCGACGAGCAGCTCGGCGACGGCCAGATCTACGACTCGAACAGCTTCGCGCTCACCGCGGCGGCCAGGGACGCGGGCGCCATTGCGTACCGGGTGGGCGCCGTCACCGATGACGCGGACACCCTGCGCGCCACCATCGAGGACCAGCTCATCCGCGCCGACATGGTGGTCACCACGGGCGGCGTCAGCGTCGGCGCGTACGACGTCGTCAAGGAGGCGCTCTCCTCCGTAGGAGACGAGGACGAGGACGGCGGCGGAGTCGATTTCCGCAAGCTCGCGATGCAGCCGGGCAAGCCGCAGGGCTTTGGTTCGATCGGCCGGGAGCACACTCCGCTGCTCGCCCTTCCCGGGAATCCGGTCTCGTCGTACGTCTCCTTCGAGCTGTTCGTACGTCCCGCGATCCGCAGGCTGATGGGCCTGGAGGAGGTGCACCGCCCGAAGGTCCGCGCCACGCTCGCGGCGGACAAACCGCTCTCGTCGCCGGCCGGCCGCCGTCAGTTCCTGCGTGCCGCGTACGACGCCGAGGCGGGCTCGATCACTCCGGTCGGCGGCGCGGGATCGCATCTTGTCGCCGCACTCGCCCATGCCGACGCGCTGATCGTCGTCCCGGAGGACTCGGTCTCGGTCGAGCCCGGTACGGACGTCGATGTGGTCCTGATCGGCTGATGCGCCCGTGTGGCGGTACCGTGTCTGCCCACACAGGCCCTGACGGGCCCGGACCGGGAGCGCCACAGCGAATGACTGTGTTTTCCCGGGGGGAGACCCCCGGACCCTCTCAGCAGGGCGGCTTGACCCATGTCGACGAGTCGGGCGCGGCCCGTATGGTCGATGTCTCGGCGAAGGAGATCACCGCGCGCACCGCACGCGCGAGCGGCCGGGTGCTGGTGTCGCCGCGCGTCGTCGAACTGCTCAGGGGCGGAGGAGTGCCCAAGGGCGACGCGCTCGCCACCGCCCGTATCGCGGGCATCATGGGCGCGAAGCGGACTCCGGAGCTGATTCCGCTCTGCCATCCGCTGGCCGTCTCGGGCGTCACGGTCGACCTCGCGGTCACGGACGACGCCGTCGAGATCCTCGCCACGGTCAAGACCACGGACCGTACGGGCGTCGAGATGGAGGCGCTGACGGCTGTGTCGGTGGCCGCGCTTACCCTCGTGGACATGGTGAAGGCGGTCGACAAGGGCGCGGTCATCACGGACGTACGGGTCGAGGAGAAAACCGGCGGCAGGTCGGGCCACTGGACCCGCCGCCCGGGGCCACCGGGCGCCGCGACGCAGGGCGAGGCGGACGGGGCGGAGTCATGAGCGCGCGTGCGGGCGAGGGCCCGCAGAACGCTGTCCCGGGAGGCGTGTCCGACGCCGGTGAGCCGGTGGTACGGAAGCCGTCGGCCACTGGGCCGGGGCCGTCGGGGACGGGGCCGGAGCCGTCGGCTACGCGGCCGGGACCGACGCGTCGGAGGACCTATCGCGCGCTCGTCGTCACCGCGTCGAATCGTGCCGCCGCCGGTGTCTACGCCGACACGGGCGGCCCGATCCTCGCCGAGGGCCTCGCCGCGCTGGGCTTCTCCGTCGACGGACCGGAGGTCGTCCCCGACGGAGAGCCCGTCGAGCGGGCCCTGCGCGCGGGCGTCGCCGCCGCGTACGACGTCATCCTGACCACCGGCGGTACGGGCATCTCGCCCACGGACCGCACCGCCGATGTCACCCGGCGCGTGATCGACTACGAGATCCCGGGCATCCCCGAGGCGATCCGCGCCGAGGGCGCCGTGAAGGTTCCGACCGCCGCGCTCTCGCGTGGCCTGGCCGGTGTGGCCGGGCGGACCCTGATCGTGAACCTGCCGGGCTCGACGGGCGGCGTACGCGACGGTCTCGCCGTGCTGGACCGGCTGCTCGTCCACGCCGTGGACCAGATCCACGGCGGCGATCACCCTCGTACCGATCACCCTCGTACCGATCAGCTCCGCACCGATCACCCCCGTACCTCCGGATGAACCCGTCCTGGCCCGTGGCGCTGGTGGACGGCGATATCACCCTCCGCCCGATAAGGCTGCGCGACCAGCGCGCGTGGCGTGAGGTGAACCGGCGGAACCGCGACTGGCTGCGGCCCTGGGAGGCGACGATCCCGCCGCCGCCACCGGGCGGCCCGGTCGCCCAGCGTCCCACCTACCGGCAGATGGTCCGCCATCTGCGCGCCGAGGCCGGCGCGGGCCGGATGCTGCCGTTCGTGGTCGAGTACCAGGGACGGCTCGTCGGCCAGCTCACGGTCGCCGGGATCACCTGGGGATCGATGTGCTCGGGGCATGTCGGCTACTGGGTGGACCGCGAGGTAGCGGGCCGCGGAGTGATGCCGACCGCCGTCGCGCTCGCCGTCGACCACTGTTTCCGTATGGTCGGACTGCACCGTGTGGAGATCTGCATCCGCCCGGAGAACGGGCCCAGCCGCCGGGTGGTCGAGAAACTCGGATTCCGCGAGGAGGGGCTGCGCCCGCGCTATCTGCATATCGACGGGGCGTGGCGGGACCATCTCGTGTTCGTGCTCACGGCCGAGGAGGTGCCCGAGGGACTGCTGCGCCGGTGGCGGCAGGCACGGCCGGGAACGCATAGAAAATGAAATGTTTGTTCGATAGTGATCGACATATGACTATAAACTGATCTGAACAGTCACAAAAAAAGTCCGTGATATCAGCCAGATCGTGCGACACACCGGCTCAATTGGCCGATGCCCTGATGCGAACCCCTCTACGGTGTGAACCGTGAGCAGCAGCGGCCTCATCTACGCAGTCATCGTCGGGGCCTGGGCCGCCTACTTGGTGCCGATGTGGCTCCGCAGGCAGGACGAACTCAATGAGGCACGTCCGACGGAGCGCTTCAGTACCGCCATCCGGCTGCTGTCCGGAAGGGCGGCCATGGAGCGCCGTTACGCCAAGGAGCTTCAAGGGCGCGCCGCCGAGGAGGCGGGGTCCGACGGGGAAACGGACGCCGGCACGGAGTCGATGAGCTCCGTCGACGTCCGGGCCTTCGCCGCGCCTCCGGCCCGTACGGAAGCCCGGATGGAGATCCGGGCGGACGTCACCGCACCGGCCAGGTCCGTACCCGCACCGTCGCGCAAGGCACCCAGGCCCGCACCGGCACGTCCGGCGCGCGCCTCCGCGCCCGCCCGGCGCGCGCGCC
>NZ_FMDK01000506.1 GCF_900091995.1 Streptomyces sp. MnatMP-M17 | reverse complement strand
CCCAGCGGCGGCTGCCGCAGCAGCTGAGCAGCGCGGTTTCGGCGGCGAGTGGCGCGGCGGTGTTGAAACGGTGGAGGCCGTTCGGGTGGCCGGCGTGGGATGCGCTGGACAGCGGGGGCTCCTCGAACGCGGCGGGCGGCGGTGGTCGGGCGGTGGTCGGCGAAGTGGCGGCCGAATGTATGAACGTAAGGGCAGAAGCGGGACGTAAGGACAGACGTGAGAAGTGGTACGTCGGTTGACGCGGCCGGTGTGTCGGTTGAGCTGACCGGGTGGGCCGGTTGGGCCGTCCGGTGGGCTGTTCGGACCGGCCCGTGTGACGCTTGGGCCGGAAGGGGCGGATGCGCCGTAACGCTATCGACGCGCCGCGGGGTACGTCCGACGGATGCGCGATTTTCACCCGGATGGGAGGGTTTCCCCGCGCGGGATGGACGCCGCCGTGGGACCTTCGCCGTAAGTGCGCCGCACTTTCGCGGTGTCGGGGGTGCACCTGGCACTCTTTGGGAGGTTGCGGAGTGATGCGAATATCCCGGCGTTTCTGGAGTACTCGGCGTGCTCGGCATGCTCGGTGTCATCGGACAGTCGGGGCAGTGGTCGCCATGGCCGCCGCCGCCACGATGGCGGCCTGTGACTCCGGCAGCGGGAGCGCGGGTGCGACGGACGGATCGGAGTCGTCGCGCGTCGCCTCCTCCTCCGACGCCGCCGACTCCTCGGACCGCGCCTCCTCCGCACGCTCCGCGCCGGCCGCCGATCCCTCGCCCTCCGGTACGTACCCGCTCTCCTCGGCGCCGCGCGTCATTCCCTCCGTACGCAAGTACACGGCCGCCCGCGGGCCCGGCTGGAAGCCGTCCGCCGGCAGCGGTGTCGTCATAGCGAGCGGCAGCGAGGGCCTCGCCGACGAAGGGAAGCTGCTGGCCGACGAGCTGAAGATCGCCTACCGCGGTACGGCCGCCGCCGGTGCCGGCGATGTCGAACTGGCCCTCAAGAGCGGCAGCGGCGCCGCCGAGTCGTACACCCTCACCACCAGCGGCGGTCAGGTGCGGATCACCGGACCCGATCAGGCCGGTGTCTTCTACGGCACCCGCACGCTCAAGCAGTCGCTGCGCGCGGACGCGGTGATGCCCGAGGGTGTCGTGGAGGACAGTCCCGGCCGGCCGCAGCGCGGGCTGAACCTCGACATCGCGCGCAAGTACTACACGCCGGGCTGGATCGAGAACCGGCTGCGCGAGATGGCCGACCTCAAGCTCAATATGCTCGGGCTGCACTTCTCCGACGACCAGGGCTTCCGTATCGAATCCACCACCCATCCCGAGATCGTCTCCAAGCAGCATCTCTCCAAGGCCGAGGTCAGAAAGATCCTGGACCTCGCCGACCGGCTGCACATCACGGTCGTCCCGGAGATCGACTCGCCGGGACATCTCGGCGCGGTGCTGGCCGCGTATCCCTCGCTCCAGCTCCGTAACGCGGACGGTGTGGCCACCAAGGGCGCGATCGACATCTCGCAGCCCGCCTCGGCGCGGCTCATCGACGATCTGCTGCGTGAGTTCGCCGGGCTCTTCAAGGGCCGGTTCTGGCATCTCGGCGGGGACGAGTACCAGGCGCTGGTGGTCGCCGATCCCGAGGCGTCGTATCCGAAGCTGGCCGCACTGGCGGTGCAGAAGTACGGCAGCCAGGGCCGGATCCAGGATCTGACGACGGGCTGGACGAACGACCGCGCCGCGACGATGCGCCAGTTCAAGCGGACGAACAAGGTGTGGAACGACGGTGTCTTCCGGGACGGAGTCGTCCAGGCCGACAAGGACCTGGAGATCGAGTACTGGACGGGCCGGGAGATCGGGGCGCGGCAGCCGGTGGAGTATCTGGACGAGGGCCGGCCGGTGGTCAACCTCAACGACGAGTACCTCTATTACGTGCTCGGCCAGCCGAACAACTTCATGTATCCGACCGGTCAGCGGATCTATGAGCAGTGGACTCCGCTGGTGCTGCGCGGTACGAAACCGGTCGACGCGAAGTACTCGAAGCAGATCCTCGGCGGACGGCTCGCGGTCTGGAGCGACTTCCCGAACGCGCAGACCGAGGACCAGGTGGCGCGCGGGATCCGGCTGCCGCTGGCCGCGCTGACGCAGAAGCTGTGGAATCCGGCGAAGCCGTCGCTGAACTGGAGCGGATTCACGGCGCTCGCGAGGAAGGTGGGCGGCCCGGCCTGAGCGGGGGGCGTGGGGCGCGGGTTGCTGGGCGTGGGTGTGCTCGAAGCGTGGCGGCCTTGTGGCAGGGCTGTGCGCCGTGGCTCGGCGGGCGCCCGGCCGGGCGAGGCTGGAGCCCGTCATGGTGGGTGTGGGGGGAGTGGGACACATGGGCTTCTGGGGTTATCTCGTGGTGGGCCGCAGCGATCGGCCGCTCGCGGAGGAGCCCGCGCTCTCCGCCGTACGGTCCGAGCTGACGCCCCATCAGCGGCGGCCGGACGGCTGGCAGGTGTGGCGCCATCCCAGCGAGCCCGATATCGGTGACATGGGCGCGCTCGCCCGCGCCATGGGATCGCCGGTGCTCTTCGGCTTCGTGATGGGCAGCGAGTGCGTGGCGGTGGAGGCGGCGGCGCCGCACAGCGGTTCCTGGTACGCCTGTCTGGCCCGGGAGCCGATGGCCCGTCATCTCGCGCCGAGCGGCCTGGAGCTGGAGGAGCTCTTCCTGCCGGCGGAGGACGCGGCGCGGCGGGCGGCCGACTGGGCGGCCGAGGCGGGCGGGACGGCCGAGCCGGACACGCTCCTCGATGTACTGAGCGCGCGGCGGCCTGAATCATTCGCCGAACTGCTCTTCTTCCGGCTGCTCGACGGGCTCGGAATTCCGGGCGTACCGGATCTTCGTGGTGTTCCGGACCCGGTGGAGTGATGCGTACGCGGCCCGGAAGGGGGTCGCGGGTCATCTACGCGCGGTGACCGAGTGACGTATTCAAGCCGTCCGGCGCAGTAGTGGTCAGTACCGCCAGTACGCCCAGTACCGCCTCCGCGACGGGAGACCTGAATGAGCCTGGTGAAGCTGATCGCACAGGCGGATGCTCGTGGCCTGGCCGCGAGCGGACTCGCCTGCCTCGACCGATGTCTGCCGCTGCTCGCGGATGACGCCGATGTGCTGCGACCGCTGTGGGCGGGTGTGGCGGTCCGGGAACAGGACTGGCCGGACCGGCTGGCCGCGTCACGTCAGGCCGTGGAGGCCGCCGCGTCTGTTCTGGACGCCGAGCCGGGGCCCGAGTCGGGAGCGACGTCGGAGCCTGGGCCTGACATGGCTTCGGCTGCCGAGAGCGTGGCGCTCGTACGGACCATGCTCGCCTCCGCGCCCTCGGAGTGGGCGGCCGGGCCGCTGCGCGACTGGGCGGAGATCTGCTCCGTCGCCGCGCTGGAGATCCATCAGAAGCTCGACGCGGTGGGCGAGGGCGGGAGCGCCGCCGCCGCGGAGCGGCTGGCACGGGCCCGCGAGGACACGGCCGCGGTCTCGGACGCGGTGGACGGCGCGGAAGGCGCGGACGGTGTCGGCCCGCTGGTCGCCGGTGAACTCCGGCGCCAGATCCGCATCCTGGAGATCCTGGCCGAGACGGACGGGCCCGCCGGTGTGCGCCAGGCCATGGATCTGTCGACCGAAGGACAGCGCGTGCTGCGCGCGGTGGTCTCACGGCGCGCCAGGGCGCAGGGCTGACACGCGAGGCCGCGTACGGGCTGTGAGGCGTACGGGCTGCGGGACTTACGCGAGGGAGGCCGGAACTGTCGTACGGCCGGCCGCGCGCCGGAGGCCACATCGGATGCCGCGCCAGACGCTCCAGGAGGACGACCGGGGCCGCCACCCCCCACAGGAGAGGCCCCGGTCGCCGTCCGCCGGAGCCGCGGTGCGGCCCCGTACTCATCTCAGCGCCGTGGATGCGTTTTCTGTCACACCGCATAACGTCAGCAAGTTGTTGCAGGTTGTACAAGTCATGGACGAGAGCGCGGGAAGGCCGTAGCGTTCAGGAACGCGTGAGGCGGCGCGGCAGTGACCAGCCGCGATTTCAGGACAGGTTGTGGGAGTGCTGGGGGACGACGCGGAGCTGACCGCCGCGGTGCTCGCGGCACAGGACGGGGACGAGGACGCCTTCCGTACTGTGTACCGCGCGGTGCACCCGCGGCTGTTGGGCTATCTACGGACACTCGTCGGTGAACCGGACGCCGAGGATGTGGCCTCCGAGGCATGGCTCCAGATCGCCCGTGACCTCGGCCGGTTCACCGGGGACGCGGACCGCTTCCGCGGCTGGGCCGCCCGTATCGCCCGTAACCGCGCGCTCGATCACATCCGGATGCGCGGCAGGCGCCCGGCCATCGGCGCCGACGAGACCGAGCTGACCGGTCAGCCGGCCGAGTCCGACACGGCGGACGAGGCCATCGAGGCGCTCGCCACCGGCCGGACGATGGCGCTGATAGCGCGGCTGCCGCGGGACCAGGCCGAGGCCGTCGTGCTGCGGGTGGTGGTCGGACTCGACGCGAAGACCGCGGCGCGCACGCTGGGCAAGCGGCCCGGCGCGGTACGGACGGCCGCGCACCGCGGACTCAAGCGGCTGGCGGAACTTCTTGACTCCGATGAGGAATGTCCTGGTTATCCCGATAGGGCCGGTGACGCTGACGGCTCTCGGGAAAACGCTTACTCCCGGGACGGCCGGTCCGGCGGAGGTACGGGCCGTACGGGCGGCAGGCCCGGCGACGTCGACGGCGGCGGGCCGGGCAACGCGCCCGTCGGCACATCCGGCAGTACGTCCGGAGCGGCGGCCACCGGATCCGGCGACGCGCCCGACGGCGGCGGTCGTCGCG
>NZ_FMDK01000107.1 GCF_900091995.1 Streptomyces sp. MnatMP-M17 | reverse complement strand
GCGCGCGCCAGCCGATCTCGCCGTGCTCCTTGGTGGTGACACCGCTGATGGACGCGTCCGTGACACAGACGTCCGTCTGGACGGTGCCCTCCGGCAGCGTCCGGGCCAGCAGCTCGGGCAGCGCGGCGGCGCCGCCCGCCGTGACGAACATCCGGCCACGGGCGAACGCGCGCAGCGCGAGATCGGCGCAGCGGCTGGACGTACCGAGATCGGGATCGCAGAGCAGCGCGGACAGCAGCGGGCGTACAAAGCCGTTGACGGTACGGGCGGGCAGTCCGCGGCCCGACAGGGCCTCCAGGGCGGTACGTTCGGGACGGGCCAGCAGTCGGCGCGTCGGAGTCGCCGCGAGACGGCCCAGCGCGGCGCCCAGACGGGCCTGGTCGACCGTACCGCCCAGCGGCGGCCGGGGGGCGCTCGCAAGGGCGCGCGCCACCGTCAGTGCGCTCCGCGCGCTCCCGACGGCTCCGGTCCGGTAATTCCGTCCGTCGCTGTGTACGAGTACGCCCGGCGAGAACTTCCGCAGCCCCACACCGTCCAGGCCCGGAGTGCGCAGCAGCTCCGGATACGAGGTGGTGAGCAGCTGTCCGCCGAGGTCGAGCCGGAAGCCGTCGACCTCGTCGGTGGCCATCCGGCCGCCCACGCGCGGAGCGGCCTCCAGGACCCTGACCCGCACACCTGAGCTGGTCAGATGTCGGGCCGCCGACAGACCTGCGATTCCTGCTCCGATGATGACGACGTCCGCCTGCTGTGCGGTCGAGCGGTGTGCGGTGCTGAGCACGTGCCCCTCCCCGAGGTCGGCGCGGCTGGTGGGGCTGCTGATGCGGTCATCAGGCCCCGGAATGCCCGAGCGGTGTCCAGGTGGTGCCTGAGTCCCGGCCGGGTCCCGCCCGGATCCCGGTCGGGTCCGATTGGCTCGGTCGGGTCCCGGTCGGGTCCCGGTCGGGTCCCGATCGGTCCGGTCGGGTCCGGACGAGCCTAGAAAGGGAAGGGCCGTGTGACGGACGCGCGTGGCCGGGGTCACCGGTGCATGGGGGGTGCGCGCCCGTTCCGGGCGGTGAGGACCCGCTCGTCCGGGACGGGCGCCTACGCCGCGCGGATCGCCTCGTCAATGGTCGGGAACGCGAAGGTGAAGCCCGACTCCAACAGACGCGCCGGGAGCACCCGTTGGCTGCCCAGCACATCCTGCGACAGTTCGCCGAGCACCGCCCGCAGCGCCACCGACGGGACCGGGAACGGCGTCGGCCGGCGCAGTACGCGTCCCATCGCCGCCGTGACCTCACGGTTGGTGACCGGCTGCGGCGCGGTGAGATTCACCGGTCCCTCCAGCGTCTCCGTGTCGAGGAGATGCCGCAGCGCCGCGACCTCGTCGTGCAGCGCGATAAAGCTCCAGTACTGGTTCCCTCCGCCGAGCCGCCCGCCCAGGCCCGCGCGGAAGATCGGGAACAGCCGTCCCCAGGCGCCGCCCGCGCGGGAGACCACCAGTCCGGTCCTGGCGAACACCGTCCGTACGCCCGCCTCCTCGGCGGCCCGGGCGGCCTCCTCCCACTCCACACAGAGCGACGGCAGAAAGCCGTCTCCCGGCGGTGTGTCCTCGTCGACCGCGTGGTCGCCGGTGTCGCCGTAGAAGCCGATGGCGGAGCCGCACACCAGCACCCGTGGCCGCTCGTCCAGCGTGGCGACGGCCTCCGCGACGGCGGCCGTGCCGAGGACCCGGCTGTCCCGGATCTCCTTCCGGTACGCCTCCGTCCAGCGGCGGTCGGCGATCCCGGCTCCCGCGAGATGGACGACGGCCTCGCAGCCGTGCAGACCGCGCGCGTCGACGTACTGCCGCAACGGATCCCACTCCACCTCGTCGCCCGTCCGCGACGGGCGGCGCACCAGGCGTACGACCTGATGGCCGTCGGCGCGCAGGGAGCGTACAAGTGCCGTACCGATGAGCCCGGTGGAGCCGGTGACCGCGATCATCATGGGCTCCATCCTGCCCCGTGCGGCCCCATGGCACAGTTGGCGCCATGTCCGTACGACGCACCATGTCCGCACCACAGATCCGTCCGGCCGCCCTCCAGGACGACGGGGCCCTGGCCGAACTGTCCCGTGTGACCTGGTCACCGATGCACGCCGTGACACCGGAACCGCGGCCTCCCTTCACTCCTTTCTTCGACTCCGGGCATCTGCCCGAGGACTATCTCGTCGCCGAGGTCGGGATCGAGGGCACGGAGGACCGGATCGCCGGATACATCCGGGTGGCGCGGCCCACGCAGCTCGCCACTCACGCGCATGTACGGCAGATACAGGGCCTCGCGGTGTACGAGTGGGCGCGCGGCCGTGGTGTGGCGCGCGCCCTGCTGCGCGCGGCGGCGCTGCACGCGCGCAACCAGGGCGCACGGCGGCTCACGCTGCGGGTGCTGGGACACAACACCGCGGCGCGGAGCCTGTACGAGTCGGAGGGCTATGCCGTCGAGGGAATCCTGCCGGGCGAGTTCTACCGGGACGGGCAGTACATCGACGATGTGTTCATGGCGCTTCTGCTGACAGAGCAGACGGAGTAGCCGCGACGGAGCAGACGGCCACCGATGGAGCGGCCGGCCGCCCTGACGGAGCGGACCGCCGCCGGTCTACCGGCCCGTCCGGCCTTCCTGCTCCTCCCGCACCTCTTCTACTTCCTCCACGTCTTCTACGTCTTCTGCTTCTGCCTCCCGCGGCTCCTGGCCCGGCCGCTCTCCGAAGCGCTCCCAGAGCCGTGGGAACCGCTCCGCCAGCGCCGTGTCGTCCTCGAAGTCCAGCGGTGTGCCCTGCGGCTCCGCGGTCTGCGGCGGGATCCCCAGATCGGGCGCCACCACTCCGGTGAGCTGTTCGTACGCCTCGTCCGCCGCGTATCCCAGCTCCTCGCCGTCGCCGTCGAGGTCCTCGTCGAACTCGTCCAGGAGCTCCGCGAGGCTGTCGGGCTCGTGCACCGCACCCTCGAAGGTCTCGCGGCCCTGGCCGATGAGCCAGCAGCGGAAGTAGTCGAAGGCGTCGTCGCTCGCGCCGTCCAGCAGCACGGCGGCGGCGCCCCACAGATCCCAGTGGTAGGCGCGGTTGTAGCGGGACTCGAAGTGGCGCGCGAAGTCGAGCACGGAGTCGGGATCGAGCGTGAGCAGTCGCTCGACCAGCAGATCCGCGTGGTCCTCCGGGTCTCCCTCGGCGGCCTCGCGGGTGCTGTCGATGATCTCCCAGAACTCCGTCTCGTCCATCACGGGTCAAGCATCGTGCTTGGCGGAGGGCCGCGCACGCGGAGCCGCCCAAATCACCGGCGTTTCTTGAGAACCCGGCTCATCGGCGGATCCGGGAACGCAGCTCATCAGTTCATCGGCGGATCTGGGAACCCGGCTCGTCGGCCAAGGGCAGCGGTCGCGCGACCTGGTCCCAGCGCGACTCGAACCAGCGCACGACCTGCTCGAACCGGGCCCGCTCCAGCGCGCTCGTCCCTTCCGCGGTCAGCGAGGACGCGAACAGATCGTCGCTGCGCAGTTCCAGGACATCGAGCGAGGCGCCGTCCGGATTGTTCTGCATCTGGCCGCGCTCCAGCGAGTAGTAGCCGGTCAGCATCTCCGTACCGTTGATCAGATAACGCTTCTCGCCCGGGATCGTCGGCAGCCCGCGGATGGCCACCGAGACCTGTTCGACCAGCCCGCGTTCCGCCAGCAGAGTCAGCGAGTGCTCCAGCGCGCCGGCGTAGGTACGGATCACATGCCGCAGCCTGAGCAGCGGCCTGCGGTCGGCCGGATCGTCGACATGGCGCGGATAGGGATGATCGGTCACCAGGTCCGGCAGGAGTACCCGTACGGTGATCGACTCCGGCGCGCGGCGGCGGCCCTCCCTGATGGCCTCGACCTCGTTCTGCACCGCCTTGCTGAGCTGCTCCGTGGTCAGCGACCAGACATCGAGAGTGACATGCCGGGCGGCGAAGGCACGGGTGATGTGGTGGGCCAATGGCTGGAGGTTGGTCGTCCGATTGGCAACGCGGGCGGCCCGGCCGGGCGCGCCCTCCTCCAGGAGTCCCTCGTCGCGCAGCATCTGCTGGGCGCTCTGGATGGTGCCGCGGCCCACGCCGTAGCGCCGCTGGAGCTGATGCTGCTTGGGCAGAGTCTGGCCCGCGGGCAGCCGGCCCTCCAGGATCTGGTTGCGCAGATCGTCCGCGATGGAGCGGTACTGGGGGAGATCGTCGCCTCCTCCCCGCTCGGTGGGCATCACAAGGCCGAGGCTACAACTCCCGTTCAGCGGACGACAGATACCTGCAACTGCCGGTCAACTCACGCCGCTGGCCGGTGAAGTGACCGGTGGGCCGGGCAGGCCGGCCGTGCTGCCCGTCAATGGCCGCCATTGCCGGTGGGTATGAGGAGGAGAACTGATACCCGACCATTGGCCTTCTCTCCGCAGCATTTCTCTGCCAACGGGGTGCCAACCGCAGGGTGTCCCGTCCACGCACGTAGAAGCGGAATCGGAGGAGATGCCATGGGGGCACTGACACGTATGGAATGGCTGGTGGAACTGCTCGGCCCGGGAGCCCAGTTGGCGGCGGTCCTGGGACACCGGGGGACGCTGGGAGTGCTGGTCTGCGCCCTGCTGATCCGGGCGGCCCGCGCCGACGAGGCGCTGACCGTCAATCTGCTCTGCGCGGCCTCGGTGCTGCTGATCCTGCTGCTCGTCGCCTCGGGTTGAGCACTCTCGGTACAAGCTCGGTACAAGCGTGATGGTCGCCGTCCGCCAGGAGTCCCGTCACGAGTCCCAAGGCACGGCGATCGTGTTCCACAGCGAGTCGAACCACTGCTGGGTCTGCTCCACATAGGCCGCGGTGACATGGTCGTCGTCGACCGCCGTGTGCCGGAAGAGCATGCCCTCCACACCGAGCATGTCGTAGATCTCGATCGGGTCGTCCCGGTCGAGGTCCACCCGGCGCGACTGGACCTGGTAATGGCCGGCGAGCACCTCCTCGCCGTTGAGGATGTAGACCTTCTGCGTCGGGCTGATCGAGACCTTTCTCGCCTCGACGGAGACCTCGGGCACCAGGCCGCGGACCTTGAGCATCCGCAGCGAGTGGCGCAGCGAGCCGTAGATATGGCCGGTGGTCTCGCGGAGCCGCTCGCGCGGCCGGGTGTTCGCGGGCTCTCCGACGACCTGGGGGAGCGCCAGCGGATCGTCGGCGTTCGGCAGCAGGATCCGTACGGTGATCCGCTCCGGGTTCCGTACGCCCGCGGTGCCGAGCGTGACGAGCGGGCCCGCGAGCGCGGAGGCCAAGGTCTCGCCGTTGAGGCAGTACGCGTCGATGGTCACCTGGCGGCGCCGGAAGCACTGGGCGACGCGCTCACCGAGGAACACCCCGGCAGGCCGTGGCGGATGGCGCCGTGGTTCGGGTACGTCGCTCCCGGCGGGCCCGTGCTGCGCGTCGGACGGACGGGACCCGGGCGCGGGATCGGCGGGCGCGGCGACGGGAGTGGTCCTGGCGACCGTCGCCGGTGTGCCCTGCTGGGCGCGTTTGATCAGGCCTTCGTGTTCCAGGATCTCCAGGGCTCGGCGGACGGCGCCGCGCGGGACTCCGTACTGCTCGCTCAGTTCGGCCTGTGTGGGGATCCGCTCGCCGACGCGCAGCTCTCCCTCGGAGATGTGATGGCGCAGCGCGTCCGCGACCACATCCCGTGGACGCTGTTGTCCGTCGGTCAAGGCGCTGTCTCCAGACACAGCCGAACTCTACAACAGCCTGCCAATGGAGGTGAGTTGCCGGACGCGGACTCCTCGGCTCCGCCAATGCCCGGCCAATGGCGTCCGGCCAATGACGGCCATGTACGCGCACGACGCGGACCAATGAGGCATGGAACAATGAGGCGTGGAGCCACGAGGCGTGGACCGACGCGAGACCGCCGCTCTCAGCCGTACAGCGCGCGCATCCGTTCCGCCGCCTCCGCGAAGCGGCTTCGCAGGGCGGCCGGTTCCAGGATCTCCGCGTCCGGGCCGAGCGTCAGCAGCTGGGAGAACGCGACCTCCTCCGACTCCACCGGCAGCGTGAGCGTCAACAGGCCGTCACCGTCCGGCGGTTCCGCAGCCGCGATCGCCTCATGAGCGGCGGCGCGGTCCACGATGTACGGCAGCCTGCGGACGCCGTCCGCCGAGAGCCGTACGACGATCCGGATGGCCAGCAGGGAGCGCGCGAACTCCGCCGACTGCTCCTCCCAGAAGGTGGGCAGATCGAAGCACTCATCCCTGACGAAACGTTCCTTCCTGGGCTCCACAGCGGTGAACCGGTCGATCCTGTAGACCCGGAACGTCCCTTCCGTACCGGCGCAGAGATACCAGATCCCGGCCTTGAGTACGAGACCGTACGGCGCCAGCTCCCGCTCCACCTCGGTGTCCCTGCGCCGGTAGCGGGCGTCGACCAGCCGGTCGTCCCACACCGCCTCGGCGATGGCGGGCAGCAGTCCGGGTGTCTGAGGTTCGTGGTACCAGCCGGGCGCGTCGAGATGGAAGCGCTGCGCCGCCGAGTCCGAGGCGTCCCGCAGCGAGGGCAGCAGCGCCGCCGACACCTTCAGCCGGGCCGCCGACGAGATGTCGTCCAGTCCCATCTCCCGCAGCGCGCCCGGCACTCCGGAGAGGAACAGCGCCTCGGCCTCACCGCGCGCGAGACCGGTCAGCCGGGTACGGTAGCCGCCGATCAGCCGGTAGCCGCCGCTCCTGCCACGGTCCGCGTAGACCGGCACGCCCGCCTCGGAGAGCGCCTGGGCGTCACGCGTGATGGTCCGCTCGGAGACCTCCAGCTCCCGGGCCAGCTCGGCAGCGGTCATGGACGGTCTGGACTGGAGGAGGAGCACCATCTTGATCAGCCGGGCAGCGCGCATGACTCCATGATGCCGGGCAGTTCGGCCACTCGTGGAAGCGGTTGGCCAATTGGCGTGGCCTGATTCCATGATAAGTGGCGCAAACAGGAGCAGATCCCGTATAGATCACCCATGGATCACGTACGGGCGGTGAACTGCTCCGGCCCGGGCGCGAGATCGAGACGGCAAAGGACCGGAACCTGATGACTGACCACAACGCCGACCTGGTGGCCTTCGTCCGGGCACGCCTCGACGAGGAGGAGCGGATCGCGAGAGAGGCCGGCGGGGAGAGCTGGCGGTGTCCGCCGGAGCTGCCCGGCGAGGTCCACGACCGCGCGGGCGGAATCGCGTTCAGCGTGCGGACACGCGGTTACGACCAGCACATCGCGCGCCAGGACCCGGCGTACACGCTCCGCCGTGTCGAGACCAGCAGAGTGCTGCTGGACGAGTACACGGAGGTGGCGGCGCTCGACATCGACCGTCCGGCGCACGACTTCGCCTCCGGGCGGGCCGTCGGGCTGGGCTTTGTCGTACGGCAGTTGGCCGCGGAGCACGCGGGGCATCCCGACTACCAGGTCAAGTGGCTGCCCCGGTTCGCACGCTGAGTGCGGGCCTCACGGACGGCGCCCCTCCCGGATCCTGTGAACGGGAGGGGCGTCGCGTCCGGGGTTGTCGGCCGAATGGCCTTCCGGGTCAGAGGCCGTAGCGCTCGCGCGCCTCGACCACCCGCTCCGGCTTGACCTCGCCGCGACGGGCCAGCTGCGCCAGCGCCGCCACCACGATCGACCGGGCGTCGACGCCGAAGTGGCGACGGGCCGCCTCACGGGTGTCGGAGAGACCGAAGCCGTCCGTACCGAGCGAGGTGTAGTCCTGCTCCACCCACTGGCTGATCTGGTCGGGCACCTGCCGCATCCAGTCACTGACGGCCAGCACGGGCCCCGGCGCGCCGGAGAGCGCGCGCGTCACATACGGCACCCGCTCCTCACCGCGCAGCAGCGCCTCGTCGGCCTCCATCGCGTCCCTGCGCAGCTCACCCCAGGACGTCGCGGACCAGACATCGGCCGTGACTCCCCAGTCGGCGGCGAGCAGTTCCTGCGCCTCCAGGGCCCAGTGGATCGCCGTACCGGACGCCAGCAGCTGGGTACGCGGCGCGTCGGCCGCCGCCGGAGCGCCCTCCCTGAAGCGGTACAGGCCCTTGACGATGCCCTCCTCGACGCCTTCCGGCATCGCGGGCTGCGGCATCGGCTCGTTGTAGACCGTCAGATAGTAGAAGACGTTCTCGGCGTCAGGACCGTACATCCGCCGCAGACCGTCCTTGACGATCACGGCCAGCTCGTACGCGAACGCCGGATCGTAGTTGAGCGAGGCCGGATTGGTGGACGCGATCAGATGCGAGTGGCCGTCCGCGTGCTGGAGGCCCTCGCCCGTCAGAGTCGTACGGCCCGCCGTGGCGCCGACGATGAAGCCCTTGCCGAGCTGGTCGGCGAGCTGCCACATCTGGTCGCCCGTACGCTGCCAGCCGAACATCGAGTAGAAGATGTAGAACGGGATCATCGGCTCGCCGTGCGTCGCGTACGACGTCGCCGCGGCGATGAAGTCGGCCATCGAACCGGCCTCGGTGATCCCCTCGTTGAGGATCTGGCCGTCCTTGGCCTCCTTGTAGTACATGATCTGGTCGCGGTCGACCGGATCGTACGTCTGGCCCAGCGGCGAGTAGATGCCGGCCGACGGGAACAGCGCCTCCATACCGAACGTGCGGGCCTCGTCCGGGACGATGGGAACCCAGCGCTTGCCGGTCTCCTTGTCCCGCATCAGGTCCTTCATCAGCCGGACGAACGCCATGGTGGTCGCCACCGACTGCTTGCCCGAGCCCTTGTAGACCGTCTGGAAGGGCTTGTCGGACGGCTCCGGCAGGACGACGGGATGCACGCGCCGGGCCGGTGCGGGACCGCCCAGCTCCGCGCGGCGCTCCTGGAGATAGCGCACCTCGGGCGAACCGGCGCCCGGGTGGCCGTACGGCATCAGGCCCTCGGCCAGCTTCGCGTCCGGGATCGGCAGCTCCAGCAGATCGCGCATGGCGCGGAACTGCTCGCCGGAAAGCTTCTTCATCTGGTGGTTGGCGTTGCGCGACTCGAAGCCCGGGCCGAGCGTGTAGCCCTTCACCGTCTGCGCCAGGATCACGGTCGGAGCGCCCTTGTGCGCGACCGCCGCGCGGTAGGCCGCGTACACCTTGCGGGCCTCGTGGCCGCCGCGCGAGGTGAAGAAGCACTCGGCGATCTTCGCGTCGGACAGCAGCTTCGACATCTCGATCAGCGCCGGGTCGACACCGAAGAAGTGCTCACGGATATAGGCGACATCGCGCGTCGCGTACGTTTGGAACTGCGCGTCCGGCACCTGGCGCAGCCGGCGTACCAGCGCGCCCGTGGTGTCCAGCGCGAACAGCTCGTCCCAGGCCGAGCCCCACAGCGACTTGATCACATTCCAGCCGGCGCCCCGGAACTGGGCCTCCAGCTCCTGCACGATCTTGAAGTTGGCGCGGACCGGTCCGTCGAGACGCTGGAGATTGCAGTTGATGACAAAGGTCAGATTGTCGAGCTGCTCACGGGAGGCGAGGGCGAGTGCCGCCGTCGACTCGGGCTCGTCCATCTCGCCGTCGCCGAGGAAGGCCCAGACGTGCGAGGCGGAGGTGTCCTTGATCCCGCGGTTGGCCAGATAGCGGTTGAAGCGCGCCTGGTAGATCGCCGAGAGCGGGCCGAGGCCCATGGAGACGGTGGGGAACTCCCAGAGCCAGGGCAGCCGCCGCGGATGCGGATACGAGGGCAGGCCCTTGCCGCCCGCCTCCTGGCGGAAGTTGTCCAGATCCGCCTCGGTCAGCCGGCCGTCGAGGAAGGCGCGGGCGTAGATACCGGGCGAGGCATGGCCCTGGATGTAGAGCTGGTCGCCCGAGCCGGGAGACTCCTGGGACTCCTTGCCGCGGAAGAAGTGGTTGAAGCCCGTCTCGTAGAGCCAGGCCGCCGAGGCGAAGGTGGCGATATGGCCGCCGACGCCGAGCCGGGCGCCACGGGTGACCATCGCCGCCGCGTTCCAGCGGTTCCAGGCGGTGATCCGGGCCTCCATCGCCTCGTCGCCGTCGTAGGCGGGCTCGGCGGCGGTCGGGATGGTGTTCACATAGTCGGTCTCCAGCAGCGCCGGCACAGGGACCCCGGCCGTTCCCGCGTGCTGGAGGGTACGCCGCATCAGATACGCGGCACGGTGCGGGCCGGCGTGCTCGGTCACGGCGTCGAGCGAGGCCGCCCACTCGGCGGTCTCCTCGGCATCACGGTCCGGGAGCTGGTCCAGCTCGCTCGGGAGTTTGCCTACGGGGTCGGTCATGGTCGCCGCCTTCCGGACAGGAGGGGGGTGGAGAAGTGCCTTGTCTGGCAGGACAGGGCGAGCGGGCTGGGTGCAGCCCGCTCCGACTGTAAGTCGCTGATCGATGATCGATCAAAGGGTTGAAGGGCAAAACTTCTCGACAGGAAGAAATTGGCATTCCGTGCCGTATGAGGGGGCACCGAGTGACGGGTGGCAAATCATGACGGAAGCCGTGAATCAGGCGCGTGGCGCACATCCGAGCACATGGTCCTTCACCAGCGTGCCGATCCGCGGATCACGCCGGCGGAACGCCTCGACGAGTTCCTGGTGCTCCTCGGCGTACGACTGCTGTACGGTCCCGAGCCAGCGGATCGACAGGGCCGTGAACACCTCGATGCCGAGCCCTTCCCAGGTGTGCAGCAGCACGCTGTTCCCGGCCGCCCGCACCAGCTCCCGGTGGAAGGCCACGGTGTGCCGCACCTGCGCCGTACCGTCCGCGTTGCGGTCCGCCTCGTACAGCGCCGTCACATGCGGCTCCAGCGCGGAGCAGTCCACGGCGAGCCGCCCGGCCGCGAGTTCCGCGGCGATCTGCTCCAGGCCCGCCCGTACCGGATAGCTCTCCTCAAGATCGGCCGCGGTCAGATTCCGTACTCGTACGCCCTTGTTGGGAGCCGACTCGATCAGCCGCAGACTCTCCAGCTCGCGCAGTGCCTCGCGCACCGGCGTCTGGCTGACCTGCAACTCCGTCGCGATCCGCCGCTCCACGATCCGCTCGCCCGGCTTCCAGCGACCGCTGACGATTCCGTCCACGATGTGCTCGCGGATCTGTTCCCGCAGCGAGTGGACGACGGGCTGGGCCATGAAGCGCTCCTCGGTGGCAGCGGTCGATGTGTAGACAATACGGCGGCATGACTCCTACGGCGGCGGCAAGGCTCCTGAGCGGACCGGTACGGCCCTGGCACGGCCCGTACGACGACGCCCCCGCCCGGAGCGAATCCGGGCGGGGGCGGGAATGTCGATGGCATGGCCCGGCTCGCCTCCGGGGCGCTTCATGCCGGGCTGTCCGTGGGCCCTACAGACCGAGCTCGACCTCGAACTCGCCGGCTTCGAGGATCGCCTTGACCGCCGTCAGATAGCGGGCGGCGTCGGCGCCGTCCACCAGGCGGTGGTCGTAGGAGAGGGCGACATACGTCATGTCGCGCACCGCGATCGTCTCGCCGAGGTCCGGGTGGTTGATGACCACGGGGCGGCGGACGGTGGCGCCGATGCCCAGGATGGCGGCCTGGTTCGGCGGCACGATGATCGTGTCGAACAGCGCACCGCGCGAACCGGTGTTGCTGATGGTGAAGGTCCCGCCGGCCAGATCGTCCGGAGTGATCTTGCTGGCCCGGACGGCCGCCGCCAGCTCCGCGGTCTTCTTGGAGATACCGGCGATGTTCAGATCGCCCGCGCCCTTGATGACCGGAGTCATCAGGCCCTTCTCGGAGTCCACCGCGATACCGATGTTCTCGGTGTCGAAGTAGGTGATCGTGCCCTCGTCGTCGTTGATCCGGGCGTTGATGACCGGGTGGGCCTTCAGCGCCTGGGCCGCCGCCTTGACGAAGAACGGCATCGGGGAGAGCTTGACGCCCTCGCGGGCGGCGAACGACTCCTTCGCCTGGGCCCGCAGCCGCATCAGCTTGGTGATGTCCACCTCGACCACGGAGGTGAGCTGGGCCTGCGTGTGCAGCGCCTTCATCATGTTGTCGCCGATGACCTTGCGCATCCGGGTCATCTTGACGGTCTGGCCGCGCAGCGGCGACGCCTCCAGCTTCGGCGCCCTGGGTGCGGCGGCGGGAGCCGCGGCCGGGACGGCCCTGGCCTCGGCGGCGGCG